>CAZPSO010000139.1:3066-7037 GCA_964588895.1 uncultured Tessaracoccus sp. | reverse complement strand
TGCCCATCAAGTTCATCTGGAACTACGGCGGCAACACCCTGGTCAACCAGCACTCGGACATCAACCGCACCGTCGAGATGCTCAAGGACGACTCCTTGTGCGAGTTCATCGTGGTGATCGAGAACCAGATGACCATCTCCGCGCAGTACGCCGACCTGCTGCTGCCCGACGTGTCCAACGCCGAGCAGATGGACATCATCCAGCAGGGCCACGCCGGCAACATGGGTTACTCCATCATCGCGGACAAGGCCATCGAGCCCCTCTACGACTGCAAGGGCATCTACGAGATCTGCAGCGAGGTGGCCTCCCGGATGGGCGTGGAGCAGGAGTTCACCGAGGGCCGCACGCAGGAGGAGTGGGTGGCCCACACCGTCGAGGCCACCCGCGAGAACTACCCGGAGATGCCGGAATTCGAGGACCTGCGCGAGATGGGGGTGTGGAAGACCCTCGGCGAAAGCGTCATCCCGCTACGCGAGTTCCGGGAAGACCCCGACGCCAACCCGCTGCCCACGCCGTCGGGGCTGATCGAGATCTTTTCCGAGGAGGTCTGGGGGTACGCGCAGACCTGGGAGTTGCCGGAGGGCGAGCGGGTCACCGCCGTGCCCGAGTACGTCTTCACCAGCGAAGGCGCCGAAGCCGCCCGCAGCCACGAGAAGTACCCGCTGCAGCTGATCAACAAGCATTACAAGGGCCGCACGCACTCCAGCTACGGCAACGTGCCCTGGCTGATCAACGCGCACCCACAGACGGTGTGGATGAACCCCGTGGACGCCGACGCACGCGGGCTCGCCTCCGACGACGTGGTGCGCATCTTCAACGACCGCGGGGCCACGCTGGTGCCGCTGCGGGTGACGCCGCGGATCGCGCCCGGGGTGGCGATGCTGCCCAACGGGGCCTGGTACAAACCGGGCGCCGACGGCACGGACCGAAACGGCAGTCCCAACGTGCTGACCAGTTGGCACCCCACGTCGCTGGCCAAGTCCAACCCCCAATATTCCACGTTGGTTCAGATCGAGAAGTCGGAGGATGAGCTGTGAACGAGAACCCGGGTTTCTTCTTCGACCAGGCGTTGTGCACGGGGTGCAAAGCGTGCCAGATCGCCTGCAACGACAAGCACGACCTGCCGATCGGGGTGAACTGGCGCCGCGTCGTCGAGTACACCGGCGGTTCTTGGCAGCAGCAGGGCGACACGTTCACACCCAACGTGTTCTCCTACTACACCTCCATCGCGTGCAACCACTGCGAGGATCCGGTCTGCGTGCAAGTGTGCCCCACCACGGCCATGACAGTGCGCGACGACGGCACCGTCTACGTCAATGACAACAAGTGCGTGGGCTGCCGCTACTGCGAGTGGGCGTGCCCCTATTCCGCGCCGCAGTTCAACGCGGAGACCGGACACATGTCCAAGTGCGACCTGTGCCAGGACTACCGCGAAACCGGGCAGGATCCCGCCTGTGTCAGCGCCTGTCCCTCACGGGCCCTGGGTTGGGGTCCCATCGAGGACCTGCGGGCCGAGCTGGGCACGGAAAACGGCACCGCTCCCCTGCCCGACCCCAGCATCACCAAGCCCCGCCTGGTGATCACTCCCCACCGCGACGCGCAGCGCTGGGACCAGGGCACTGGTCAGATCGCCAACCCCGGGGAAATCTGATGAACGTCCACGAACTGCCGATGATCCTGTTCACGGTGCTCGCCCAGTTGAGCGTCGGCACGTTCATCGCGCTGGGGGTGATCGATCTGGTGCTGTCCAGGCGCACCGACCAGAACACCGTGCGGCGCATCACGGAGCCGGTGGTCTACGCCATCGGTCCCGCGCTGGTGTTCGGGCTGGCGGTGTCCATGCTGCACATGAACGACATCACCAACATGATCAACGTGATCCGGCACGTGGAGTCTTCGTGGCTGTCCCGCGAGATCATCTTCGGGACGGGTTTCGCCGGTCTGGGATTCCTGTTCGCCGCCATGCAGTGGTTCGGCTGGGGCAGCATGTGGCTGCGCCGGGCGGTGGCGGCTGCGACGGCGCTGGTGGGGGTCGCTCTGGTGTGGGCGATGGCGCAGATCTACGCCTCGCTGGAGGCCGTGCCGGCCTGGAACACGCCCATCGTGCCGTTCCACTTCTTCATGACCACCATCATCTTGGGCGGGCTAGCCGTGGCCTGTGCGCTGATGTTCACGGTGATGGTGCGCAGGCGCAACGAGGACCGTACCCCACCGCCGGTGGAGCCCGTCACAGAGACGGGGGCCGGGATCGCCACCCTGCAGACGGCGGTCAAGACCCGCGTGGCCCAGATCAACGCGCCCACCACCGACGTGGAGTGGCGGCTCACCGCGCGGGTGGTGCAGTGGCTCGCCGTCGTGGCCGCCGTGGGTGGTCTGGCGGTGTTGATGTCCTACCCGCTGCACATCGCGTCGCTGGCCATGGGCGACGAGACCGCCCGGGCCTCGGCCGCGGTGTTCTCCGGCACCTTCTTCACGGTGCGGCTGGTGCTGCTGGGCGTGGCCGCGGTGCTGCTGAGCCTGTTCGTGTTCCGCACCGCCGGGCAGTCCGTGCGTGAGCGGCCCCAGCTGCTGGCCGGGCTCATCACCGCAGCGTTCCTGCTGGCGTTGTGGGCCGAGATGATGGGGCGCTCCCTGCACTACGACTCGATGTTGCGCATCGGCATCTGATGCAGCTGCCGCTGGACATCCGGGTGGCCACGGCGGGGTTCGTCCTGGGGCGGCTCCTCCTGCAGGTTCCGCCCGCCGCCCTGGTGCACAGTCTGGGCGATGGGGCCATGCGGGCCACGTGGCCGTTGACCGACCTCCACAGCGCCCGGGCCCTGGCGTTGCTGGCCGACGGCGTGGGCGAGCTGGGTGCCGTGCGGTTCGACTACGAACGGCTGTTCCTGCGGGGCGCCCCTCCCCTGGTCAGCCTGCACTCCACGGCGTGGAACGGCGCGGCTCCGGCGGCCGGCCGGGTGGCGGAGCTGCGGGAGCTCTACCGCCGCGACAAGCTGAGCGCCTCGGGGCTGGCGGTCAACCACGACGACCACGTCGGATTGCAGCTCCTCTACGTCGCCGAACGTGCCGCAGACGCCGGCAAGGCGGAGCGCGACGGTGATCCCGGGCATGCCCGGGCGGCGCGGCAGGCGGCACTGCGGTTGCGCGAGCAGCACCTGGACCCGGTGGCCGGGCCGCTGCTGGCCGCCATCGAGGAGCACGCCGCCACGCGCCTGTTCCGGGCCCTGCCGGATCTGGTGCGGGGTTTCCTGGCCGAACACGCGCGCAGCTGCGAGGCCCCGGACGGGGACCCGGCCGCATGATCGCCGACCCCACCCGGCCCCTGTTGGCGTGGCTGGCCACCCACGACCTGCCGTCCCGCGTGCTGCTGCTCTGTCACCACGCCCCGACCCCCGGCGGCGAGCGCACCTGGCTGGTGGTGCGGGTGCCCGGCTGCCTGGACCAGGTCTCCATCGCCCTGCCGGCGCAGCTGCTGGCCGTGGGCGTCTCCGAGGTGGTGGCCGTGGAGTGTTCCCGGGCGACAGCCGACGTGCGGCGTCACGTCGGGCAGTGGGCCGGGACCATCACCTCCGGCATCTCCCTGCTGGAGGCCCCGGCGCCGTCCGGGCGACGGGGCCCCGAGGTGCTGCGGCTGGATGCCATGCCGGTTTCGCGTCGGGGCCTGCTGGGGCTGGGTGCCGCACGGGAGTTCCCGTTCGACCTGGAGGCCGACGAGACCACCCGCACCCTGGCTGCACTCGAGGTGTTGCGGGAGCAGGGGCAGGCTGTTGCGGATTCGACGGGGCCGGCCGGGGAGGCGGATTCCGCCCCGGGGGACCCCAGTCCTGCCCGAGCGCTGCAGGTGGACGGGTGCACCGCCTGCGGGGTGTGCGTACAGGCCTGCCCCCATGACGCGCTCCAGCTGATCCTCGACGGTCAGATCAGCACGCTCAGCCACCGGCGCGACGCCTGCCGCGGGGAGCTGGAGTGCG
>CAZPSO010000139.1:0-2966 GCA_964588895.1 uncultured Tessaracoccus sp. | reverse complement strand
CTCAGGCCGCCACCACCACCTGCACGAGCAGGATCTTGACGATGACGCCCAGGGCAAACAGGGCGGTATAGCCGGCCTCGGTGCGTTCGTCGTCGACCATCGAGTTGACGTGGCTGAGGATGGCGGGCTGGCCGATGAAACCGGCCATCGCCCCCGCCACCCGCGGCGCGGACAGGCCGACGAGGCGGCCGAGCAACCAGAACAGCGGCAGGATGATGGCCAGCAGGGCGACGGCAGTGATGCCGATCCTGAGCCCTTCCCAGCTGAACGCCGTCGAGACGAACGCCGGTCCGGAGGCGAGGCCCACCGCGGCCAGGAAGATCACCAGCCCGAGCTGGCGGATGGTGAGGTTGGCGGCGCTGGGAATGGTCCACAGCAGCGGTCCGGTGCGGTCCAGGCGGCCGAGCACGAGCCCGACGATCAGGGGTCCGGCGGCGCTCCCGAGCGCCAGAGTGGCCGACCCGCCCAGCGGGATGGAGACCAGCCCCACCGCCACCCCGACGGCAATGCCCACCCCCATGGAGAAGAAGTCCACCTCGGTGATCCTGCGTTCCGAGTCGCCGAACAACACCGCGATCTCCTCCATGCGATCACGGGGGATCACCACGCGCACCCGGTCACCCAACTGGAGTCGCATGTCGGCCGTGGCCAGCAGGTCCTCGTCCCCGCGGCGCACACGGGTGATCAGGCCATCGAAGCGTTCCGGGATGCGCAGCTCCTCCACGCTCGAGCCCGCGATCCGCGGGTTGGAGAGCAGGAAACGCCGAAAGTCCACCACGGAGCGGTCGTCGGCCAGATGGTCGTCCACTTCCTTGCCCAGCGCGTGCGCCGCCCGGTGCACCGCGGAGGGCACACCCACCAAGACCACGCGGTCGCCTGCGTGCAGTTCGTCACCGGGGTGGGCCACCCGCACCCTGCCGTCCCGCCAGAGGTAGGACACCCGCACTTCCCCGCCGGTGCGCCCGGGCACCTCGGCGATGTCGGGGATCCCGGAGACGGGCTGCGGGTGGTCCACCTCGACGGTGATGGCCAGCAGGCCCGCCGTGCTCATCGGGGCCGGGTCCCGGGGAGCCGGGAGTTCGGTGCGCACCACGAAGGTGACCATCAGCATCCCCATCAGCACACCCAGGGGGTAGGTGATGGCGTAGCCGACGGCGGGCTCCGTGGAACCCGTGGCGGCAGTGGCGGCGGCCAGGGCAGGGGTGGCGGTCACGGAGCCGGAAAACACGCCGCTGGCCATCTCGGGCCCCAGGCCGGCGATGCGGCCGGCGGCGATGGCCAGGAACGTGTAGACGACCAGCAGGATGACGGCGCCCACCATCAGTGGGGTCTGCCGGCGCAGGTCGCGGAAGAACGAGGGCCCGGCGGCCAACCCGATGGTGTAGACGAACAGCGCCAGGCCGATGCTCTGGACCAGCCCCCACCCCTCCGCGAGCCGGGGGTCGAGTGCGCCGAGGGCCAGGCCCACGAACAGGGCGCCGGCGGGCCCGAACTTCACCGGCCCGAACGGCACGGCTCCCAGGAGGGTGCCCAGCGCGATGGCCAGGAACAGGGTCAGCAGGGGCGCCTCCGCCAGCACGTCGATCACGGACCCCACGTTATCCGCCGCGGCTCCGGTTACACTCGCATTGGTTAGTTGCAGACAGAAACATTACTGACAGGAGCACGATGATCCCGGAGCACCGCAAAGCCGCCACCACCCTGAATCTCACCGACGCCTCCGGCGCACCCATGGCCGAGACCGAGGCGGAGCTTTCCTTCGTCAGCCACGAGTTCGGGTTCGGCAACATTGGCTTCGAGTTCCTCTCCCTCGTGGGTGAGCACGAACCGTCCCCGGACGCACGCGAGTTCACCGAGCGCTTCACCCGGCTGTTCAACATGGCCACCATGCCGTTCTACTGGGGCCGATACGAACCGCGCGAGGGCGAACCCGACCATGCGCGCATGGAGCGGGCGGTTCGGCACCTGATCTCCCACGGGGTCCACGTCAAGGGCCACCCGCTGGTGTGGCACACGGTGCAGCCGGAGTGGCTGCTGGGCCGCCCCCTGGATGAGGTGGAGCGGTTGCTGCGGGCGCGGGTGCGCGACGTCACCGCGCGCTTCGCCGGTCTGGTCGACCACTTCGACGCCATCAACGAGGTGGTCATCATGCCGGTCTTCGACAACGGGGACAACGCCATCACCCCGCTGGCGGCCGCGCGGGGGCGCGTCGAGATGGTGCGTCTTGCCGTGGAGGAAGCGCGGGCGGCTAACCCGTCGGTCAAGCTGGTGTTGAACGACTTCGACCTCTCCGAACGCTACGAACAGCTCATCGAGGAGGTGCTCGGGGCCGGGATCCGGCTGGACGCCATCGGACTGCAGACCCACATGCACCAGGGCTACCGGGGCGAGCAGTGGGTGCTGGAGAAGGTGGAACGGTTCGCGCGCTTCGGCCTGCCCCTGCAGTTCACCGAGACCACCCTGGTCTCCGGCGATCTGATGCCGTCGGAGATCGTGGACCTCAACGACTACCAGGTTCCCGAGTGGCCATCCACACCCGAGGGTGAACAGCGACAGGCCGACGACATCGAGCGCCACTACCGCACACTGTTCGGCCACCCGGCCGTGGAATCGCTGACCTACTGGGGCCTGCTGGACGAGGGATCCTGGCTGGGCGCGCCCTGCGGGCTGATCCGGGGCGACAACACCATCAAGCCGGCCTACGAGCGGCTGGACGACCTCATCAACCGCGAGTGGGCTTTCCCCGCCACGTCGGTGCGCACCGACGCCGCCGGCAGCCACCCCGGGGAAGGTCCGCGGGGCCGGGGGAGGGTGACCGTCGAAGGCCGCGAGGCGCAGTTCACGCTGGACGGTGCACCGGTGGCCCTGGAGCTCTAGCCGCGGCCGGTCCCGCGCCGGTGGGGCCCAGGCGCCGGGACCCACGCCGTCGGGGCTGCGGAGCTCCAGGCCGCAGGCCACACCGTCGG
>CAZPSO010000138.1:0-7057 GCA_964588895.1 uncultured Tessaracoccus sp. | reverse complement strand
GCCATCGACAACCTCACCAAGGGCACCGCAGGAGGCGCCGTGCAATCCATGAACATCGCCCTCGGACTCGACGAGAGTCTCGGCTTGAGCACCACCGGAGTGGCGCCATGAGCGTGACGGCACCGCAGGGATTCACCGCCACCGGCATCGCCGCCGGCATCAAGGCCAGTGGCAACCTCGACCTGGCCGTGGTCCGCAACCTCGGTCCCGCCAAGGCGGCCGCGGCCGTCTTCACCCGCAACCGGGTCTCCGCCGCCCCAGTGCGCTGGTCGCGCCAGGCGGTGGCAGATGGCGAGATCGAGGCAGTGGTCCTCAACTCCGGCGGGGCCAACGCCTGCACGGGCCAGGAGGGCTTCGCAGACGCAGCCAACATGGCTGCTACCACCGCCTCCCACCTGCGAGTGCCGGCTGACAACGTCGCCGTCGCCTCCACGGGGCTGATCGGTATCAGGCTGCCCATGGAAGTGGTCACCGCCGGCATCACCACCGCCTGCGACGCGCTCTCCGCTGACGGGGGGGCCGACGCCGCGCGCGCCATCATGACCACGGACACCGTCGAGAAGCAGGCCACGGTCGCCGGTCCGGGATGGAGCATCGGCGGAATGGCCAAGGGTGCCGGCATGCTCGCACCCGAACTGGCCACGATGCTCGTGGTGCTCACCACGGATGCACACCTCGATGCCCCCGCCCTGGATGGGGCGCTGAGGGAAGCCACCCGGCTGAGCTTTGACCGGGCGGATTCCGACGGCTGCATGTCCACCAATGACATGGTGCTGGTGATGGCCAGCGGGGCCTCCGGCATCACCCCCGATCCAGGTGAGTTCACCGACTCACTGACCAGCCTGTGCCAGGACCTGGCACGGCAACTGATCGCCGACGCAGAGGGCGCAGCCCACGAGATCAGCATCGAGGTGGTGGGCGCCGCCACCGAACGCGATGCGGAGGTGGTGGGGCACGAGATCGCCCGCAGCAACCTGTTCAAGTGCGCCGTATTCGGCAATGATCCCAACTGGGGCCGCGTGCTGTCGGCCATTGGGGTCACGGATGCCGCATTCGACCCCGACCGGCTGGACGTGTCCTTCAACGGGGTCATGGTCTGCCGCTCCGGTGGGATCGGCGAACCCCGCGAACTGGTGGACCTCAGTGGCCGTGACGTGCACGTCCTGGTGAACCTGCACGCCGGGAGCGATACCGCCACCGTCCTGACCAACGACCTCACCCATGACTACATCAGGGAGAACGCGGAGTACTCGTCATGAGCCGGATCACGCACCAGGACCGCGACGAGCTCGTGGCCAAGGCTTCCACCCTGATAGAAGCGCTCCCGTGGCTCGCCAAGTTCGCTGGCGAAACCGTGGTGGTCAAGTACGGGGGCAACGCCATGGTGGACGACCAGTTGAAACGGGCCTTCGCCGAGGACATCGTCTTCCTGCGCCGTGTCGGCCTGAAACCGGTGGTGGTGCACGGTGGGGGACCACAGATCAATTCCATGCTGGGCCGCCTCGGCATCGACAGCGAGTTCAAGGCCGGCCTTCGGGTCACCACGCAGGAGGCCATGGACGTGGTGCGGATGGTGCTGGTGGGACAGGTGGGTCGCGAACTGGTGGGCATGATCAATGCCCACGCACCGTTCGCGGTCGGCATGTCCGGCGAGGACGGCGGCCTGTTCCGGGCTGAGCGCAGAGGTGCAGTGGTCGACGACGAGGAGGTGGACCTCGGCCTGGTGGGAGACGTGGCAGCCGTGGACCCGACCTCGATCGTCGACTTGATCGAGGCCGGGCGCATCCCGGTGGTGGCCTCGGTGGCGCCTGGTCCAGAGGGGGAGGTTTACAACGTCAACGCGGACACCGCCGCATCGGCCCTGGCAGTGGCCCTCGGCGCACGTCGCCTGGTGATGTTGACCGACGTGGCAGGCGTCTATGCAAACTACCCGGACGAGAACTCCATCATCAGCCAGATGACGCCTGACGAGGTACGCCGGCTGATCCCCACCGTGGATTCCGGCATGATCCCCAAGCTCGAGGCGTGCCTGCGCGCCGTGGACGGGGGCGTCGGCTCCGCCACAGTCATCGACGGGCGGGTTCCGCATTGCCTGCTGCTGGAGATCTTCACCGATGAGGGAATCGGCACCATGGTCACGAACGGAGGAGCATGAGCACCCAGGACGACTTGCTGCAACGCTATGGCCAGGTGATGGCAGACGCCTTCGGCGTCCCCAGTCGCGTTTTCGTGCGCGGCGAGGGCATTCACCTGTTCGATGCTGACGGCCGGGCCTACATTGACCTGCTCTCCGGCATCGCCGTCACCGCGCTCGGCCACAACCACCACCGGGTCAACAAGGCGATCTCCTCGCAACTGGCCACGTTGGGCCACATCTCCAACCTGTTCGCCAGCGAGCCCCAGATCCGCCTGGCCGAACGGCTCACGGCCTACGCAGGCGGCGGTCGGGTGTTCTTCACCAACTCGGGTTCGGAGGCCAACGAGACTGCCCTCAAGATCAGCCGCCTGACCGGTCGTACCAAGGTGGTGGCGCTGGAGGGCTCGTTCCATGGCCGCACGATGGGCGCACTGGCGCTGACCCATACCGCCAGGTACCGCGAGCCGTTCGAGCCGCTGCCGGGCGACGTCGAGTTCGTCGCTCACGGTGACGTGGAAGCGTTGCGGGCCGCCGTCGACGCGCGGACCGCCGCCGTGGTCCTGGAGGTGATCCAGGGTGAGAGCGGTGTGGTATCCCTGCCCGAGGGCTACCTCCAACAGGCCCGCGAGATCACAAGGGCCAGCGGGGCGTTGTTGTGGATCGACGAGGTCCAGACCGGCGTCGGCCGCTGCGGTGAGGTGCTCCTGCACAGGGCCAGCGGCGTGACCGCGGACCTCGTGACGCTCGCCAAGGGACTCGGCAACGGGTTGCCCATCGGGGCCTGCATCGCGCTCGGCCCGGCCGCCGACCTGCTGCGGCCCGGCCTGCATGGCAATACCTTCGCCGGCAACCCGGTGGCCACGGCGGCGGCCAATGCCGTGCTCGATGAACTGGAGTCCGGGGTGCTGGACAACGCCCGGACGGTTGGGCGGTGGCTGACGGACCGGATCCTCGACCTCGCACACCCCCTCATCAAGGATGTCCGCGGCGAAGGGATGCTGCGCGGCATCGTCCTGCGCGAACCCAAGGCCGGCGCCGTGGTCGAAGCCATGCTCGCCGACGGCTGGGTGTCCAACGCGCCACGTCCCGACGTGATCCGCCTGGCCCCGCCCCTGATCACCCGACGCGAGGACCTCGCCGACTTCGTGGCCACCCTGCCAGGCTGGCTGGATCGTGTCTGAAGTCTCCCGCCCCGCCCGGCTGCAGCAGCTGCGCGTACTGCTGGAGGAGGAGCGCTACGCCTCCCAGCAGGAGCTGGCGACGGCGCTCAGCCACCATGACGTGCAAGTCAGCCAGTCCACCCTGAGCAAGGACTTGCTGGCGCTGGGCGCCGAGAAAAGACGCGCAGCCGACGGTTCGCTGGTCTACGCCATCCCTCCGGACGGTGACTTCAGGGCCGCAGCCCGTGAGAAGCTCGCACGGTTGTGCTCGGAGCTGGTGCAGTCGCTGCAGAGCGCCCAGAACCAGATCGTCCTGAAGACCCCGCCCGGCGCAGCCCAGTACTTCGGCGCCTGCCTGGATGCCGCCCGCCCCCGCGGGGTGATCGGCACCATCGCGGGGGACGACACCATCCTGGTGATCGCCACCGACCCGGCGACGGCCGCACGCGTCGTCACCGACATCACCGAGATGACCCGAACCGGACGACCCCTCGAGGAGCACCTGTCATGACCGACCAGTCCCGCCTGTGGGGCGGCAGATTCCAGGGCGGCCCCAGCGACGCGATGTTCGCGCTCAGCAAATCCACCCAGTTCGACTGGCGGTTGGCGCTCCACGACATCGCCGGCTCCAAGGCACACGCCGTGGCACTCGAGGCGGCTGGCCTGCTCACGCCCGGTGACGCCCGGCAGATGGCGGAGGGACTGGACGAGTTGGCGCGCCGTGTCGAGGCGGGGGAGTTCACCCCGGTGGAGTCCGACGAGGACGTCCACGGGGCGCTCGAGCGCGGGCTGAAGGATGTGGTGGGAGCCGAACTCGGCGGTCGGTTGCGGGCCGGACGCTCCCGCAACGACCAGATCGCCACCCTGATCCGCGCCTGGCTGCGCAGCGAGATCCGGACGCTGACCCAGGACCTCGACGGCGTCATCGGCGCCCTCGCCGCCCAAGCCGATCGGCACATGGGAGCCGTGATGCCGGGACGCACGCACCTGCAGTCTGCCCAGCCGATCCTGTTGAGCCACCACCTGCTGGCTCACGCCTGGCCCCTCGTGCGCGACATCCAGCGCCTGCAAGACCTCGACAAGCGGTTGGCGGTGAGCCCGTACGGCTCCGCGGCGCTAGCGGGGACGTCCTTGGGGCTCGATCCCCAACTCGTGGCTCGTGAACTGGGGTTCGCGTCCTCGGCTCCCAACTCTCTCGACGGCACCTCTGCCCGCGATGTTGTCGCAGAGGCCGCCTACGTGCTGGCGCAGATAGCCGTCGACCTGTCACGACTCAGCGAGGACATCATCATCTGGTGCACCGCCGAATTCGGGTTCGCCACCCTGCACGACGCGTGGTCCACCGGCAGCTCGATCATGCCGCAGAAGAAGAACCCCGACGTGGCGGAGCTGGCCCGGGGCAAGGCCGGTCGCCTGATCGGCAACCTGGCTGGATTGCTGGCCACCCTCAAGGGCCTCCCGCTGGCGTACAACCGTGACCTTCAGGAGGACAAGGAACCCATCTTCGATGGCGTCGACCAGCTCCACGTGTTGATTCCCGCGGTCGCCGGCATGGTGGGTACGCTCACGTTCCACCCCGAGCGGATGGCCGAAGTTGCCCCGCTGGGCTTCTCCCTGGCCACGGACGTGGCCGACCATCTGGTGCGCGGAAAGGTCCCGTTCGCCGTCGCCCACGAGGTGGCGGGGGAGACGGTGCGCTACTGCGAGACCCGCGGGATCACCCTGCAGGACCTAACCGTCGACGACCTGCCCCGGATCTCGCAGCACCTCGACCCGGGGGTGCTGGACGTCTTGACGGTCGAGGGCTCGGTCTCCGCTCGAAACGGACGGGGCGGCACTGCTCCCGACCGGGTCCGGGCGCAGCTGGGCGAACTGCGCGCCGTTCAGGGTGAGCTGCTCGCGTGGGCCACCAAGCTAAGCTGATCCGCGTGAAACTCTTCGAGGACCTTAGCTGGCGGGGGCTGGTCGCCCATTCCACCGACCCGGAGGCGCTCGCGGCGCATCTGGAGGCAGGGCCGGTCAGATTCTATGTGGGTTTCGACCCGACCGCGGCGAGCCTCCACATTGGTCACCTGGTCCAGTTGCTGGTGGCCCGCCGGCTGCAGGAGGCGGGGCACATCCCCTACCTGTTGGTGGGCGGGGCGACCGGTTTGATCGGGGACCCGAAGGAGTCGGGCGAGCGGATCATGAACGACACCGACGTGGTGGCAGGGTGGGTGGAGCGAATCCGCCGGCAGACGGAGCGATATGTCAGCTTCGAGGGCAGCAATGCAGCGGTCATGGTGAACAACCTGGACTGGACGGCTGGCCTGTCCACCCTCGACTTCCTCCGGGACGTCGGAAAGCACTTCCCGGTCAATCGCATGCTGGCCAGGGACGTGGTGGCCCGGCGATTGGAGTCCGGTATCTCCTTCACCGAGTTCAGTTACGTCTTGCTGCAGTCCAACGACTACCGCGAACTGTTCCGCCGACACGGCGTCACCTTGCAGTTCGGCGGCTCCGACCAGTGGGGCAACATCACAGCCGGTGTTGACCTGATCCGGCGCAGTGAGGGACAGCGGGTCCACGCCATGTCGACCCCCCTGGTCACGAAGGCCGACGGCACCAAGTTCGGCAAAACCGAGGGTGGCGCCGTGTGGATCGATCCCGAGCTCACCAGTCCCTACGCTTTCCACCAGTTCTTCCTGAACGCCGAGGACGCCAAGGTGGTGGACCACCTCAAGGCCTTTACCTTTCGATCTCCCGAGGAGATCGCGGAACTGGAGCAGGCAACCGTGGACGCACCCTCCAAACGTGCGGCGCAACGCGCGTTGGCCGACGACGTCACGGACCTCGTGCACGGCTCGCAGGAGAGGACCAACGCCGTGGCAGCCGCACAGGCCCTGTTCGGTCGCGGGGAACTGGCGGCGTTGCCTCCCGAGGTGCTCGAAGGGGCCCTGCGGGAGGTTGGCGCCCGGCAGGTCACTGAACCCATTGCCTTCGCAGATGCGATGGCGCTGGCCGGCGTCGTGGAGTCCAAGTCCGCCGCGCGTCGCGCGGTGCAGGAGGGCGGCGCCTACCTCAACAACGTGAAGGTCAGCGACGCCGAGCTGCTCCTCGGTCCCGAAGAGCTGCTCCACGGCCGCTACGCCGTGCTCCGGCGCGGTCGCAAGACCGTGGGCGGCCTCTACCTGGCCTAGTCCGCGCCTGGAGCCGCGAAGCAAATCCGGAGGCAGGCTCCCGAGGCAGGCCCGATTTGCCCCGCCACGAACCGCTGTGTATAGTTTTACGAGCTGCCGGTGAACCGGACCCCGAGAGGGGGACGAACCGGAAACAGCCTTCCAACACCACTGCAATCCGACCGGGGCGAGTGTGTCTTCAAAGAGAAGCCGCTCAAGGTTCCGGACGCCGCAGTGCGCCACGGGTAACCGAGGCCTGGAAGCGATCAGCTCGAAGCTGGGCCAACTTGACCGAGGTCAGGTGGGATCGGTAAGGTTGGTCGAGTCGCTTCACCGCGACACCCTCTTCAGGGGGAACCGGTCAGTTTGACTGGGGCCAGCCGGGGGAGTAAGATGGGCAAGCCCAAGCAGTCCAACAGGACAGTGCGGGGAACACCATCAAACACAACTTCACAAGGTCTCGAAGGGCCCAAACGCCAAGTTGACAGCCCCGAAGACGCCAAGTAAAGTTGATCGAGTTGCCCCAAGCGAAGATCGCCAAGATCCGAGCGCGGGACGCACCCGAAACTTGAGAACTCAACAGTGTGCTTAAAGTCAATGCC
>CAZPSO010000137.1:0-7083 GCA_964588895.1 uncultured Tessaracoccus sp. | reverse complement strand
CCTGCCGGGTGCTGACCACATGGCTGCAACACACCGGAACAACTGCGCACACTACCTGTCAAGCCGGGGCCGCCGACGCGCTGTGGGTGATCGAGGGGGCCGGAAGCTACGGGGCGCAGTTGGCCTGCAACGCCACGGACACCGGTTACCGCGTGGCCGAGGCCGCCCGAAGCATCTACCGACACCTCAACACCGCTTCAGCCACAAAATCAGGGGTTGACGGGATATAGAAGCTTCATAGAAGCGTCTTGATACCATGCCGGTCGTAGTGGGCCTGGCAAGTATGCCGCTAACCTCCGCCAGTTCAAGATGCCCGGTCTACGCACTCACTTGGGAATGTGATGGGCTTTCAGCCATTCCGGGAGGGGTGGCAACGACACCGCAGCTCAGGCAGGGGCGCCCTGAGCGGAGTGACAACGAGCGGGCATGAGAGGTCTGCGCCGTAATCGCGTGGTGTTTTCAGCCGTTCTTGCGCGTGTCTTCTGCATGCTCGTGGGCGATGAGCGTCGGCCGGGTGCGGCGTCGGCGCTTCTGTCGGGCGGTTCGCAAGCCGAGCGCGATCATGCCGACGACGATCAGTGCCCCGAGGCCCTGAAGGCCCGGCGAGTCGTCACCTTCTCCGAGCACGATAGCGATAGCGCCAATGGCCACACCCATAGCAAGAGCCAGGATCGTGAGGAAGTACTTCATGCGATGTCCTTTCAAGGCCCGGGCCTGTTACTGGCTGCCATGCTCCCGGGCGAGCCATTGACAGCCATGGTCGATCTATCGAACCTCAATAAAGCACGGGGTCTCCGTGGGAGCGATGTCTTCCCGGCTTCCTCGCCCGATGCCGTCTCGCCCAGTCGCTCCCGGCCGGATCGGGTCCAGGCCTGCGGATGCACGCTGACGAAGGAAGCCATCACTTGACCCCTTGGCCCGTGGATGCCCTGACACCAACGCGGGGTGGTCCGGATCCCTGGTTCTTGGCAACTGGAATCCGCCTGGTGCCACGCGGCAGGTGACCGGTCGTGGCGGGGCGGGGCGGGGCGTAGGTGCTACGGCAGGGGGAAGGAACCATCACCGAAGAGGATGCGGCGTGCGGCCCGTTGTCCCATGGGTGTGCGCAGCGCTGCGAACGCGCTCGAGGCGGCGACCGGGGTGCGCACCGCGGCCAGTGCATGGCGCAGCAGCAGTCGTCCGCGGAAGCGGGCCCGCAGGGACCTGCCGTCGTAGTTCTCCAAGGGGCGGCGAAGGCCACTGCGCAGGGCATCGTCCAAAATTTCGGCGGCATGTTCGGACAGGCGTAGGCATGGATCGAGTCCGCCGGCGGTCAATGGGGACACCGCGCCGGCGGCGTCGCCGACGAGGAGCCCGTTCGGGTCGCTGATCCGGCGCAGAACGCCGCCCACCGGTATCGGTCCAGCCCGTTTCTCTGTGTCTACCGGTGGCTGGAGTCCGTCCAGTCCCGGTGCCCGGGCGGCGAAGCCCCGCAGGGCGCTATACACGCCCTGGGGGAACCGTTGGGGATAGCCGGCCGTGCCCACGTGGACGTGTTCCCCGTCATGCACGACCCACGCCAGGTACCCCGGGGCGATCGAGGGGTCGACAACACAGTGAAAGGTTGGCACCACGTCATCGTGGCGGTCGGTGAATACTTCCTCGGCGCCCACCAGCAGGTGACGGTTGCGGCTCAGGCCCAGTGCCCGGGCAACCTTGGAGCGGGCGCCGTCAGCGCCGACCACGAAGCGAGCACGGACACGAACCGGGCCGTCGGGCCCGTTGAGGTCGTACCTTCCGTCACTGTGCCCGGTGAAGCGTGTGGCCAGCTGCAGGGTGACTCCCGCGTTCACGGCCTCGCGTGCGGCTGCGGCATAGAGCGGTCCCATGTCTCCGACCCGGAACTCGTCGCGCTCACTGGCCAGGGCCACGGGGTGGGTCAGGTCGGGCGGGTAGAGCACTACGCGGCGGATGGCCGGCCCCAGGTGTTCGGCCGGGAGGGCGAAGTCCTCGAGCGTGCGCCGCACGAAGATTCCCGTGGTCCGGACCGTGCCGCTCAGCGTGGGGCGTCGCTCGGCCAGCAGCACGTCGTGACCGGCGCGTGCCAGCAGGGTGGCGGTGTGCAGCCCGGCCAGGCCGGCGCCAATCACTAGTACGTCCGTGCGGGTCTCTCGTTCATGGGAAGGCCGTTCCATGGTCATCTCCTCTGATCGGTGGCCGGCGCAGCAGGTCGCCAGGTTGGTGGTTGGGCACCCGGCAGAGTCCCTCCACGGCAGTGCACCGCACCAGCCTGGTGAGCCGAAGTGCGCCAAGGTCGATGCCGGACCGTTCACCTGCGGTAGCCCCAGGCTTTCGTGCTGCGCGGGCCGCCACACTCCGCCCAATTGACATTCACTGTATACCGAACGAAACTCGATATATGTCTACCGTGAGTCAAGGCCGTATGTCCACCGTGAGCCGAGTGGTCCTGCCCCTGCGAGTCCTGCTGATCCTGGTGTTCCTGGGGCTCCTGGTCGCCCAGGTGATGTCCTTCCCCGGCGAGTTCATGCACTCTCCGGAAGGCGACCCCTGGCGGTGGCCGATGCTGATCTTCTGGGAGGTTCAGGCACTTTGCGTGCAGGTCGTGATCGTGTGCACCTGGCGCCTGCTGACCCTGGTCCGCCGTGATCGGATCTTCTCCGCCGCGTCCCTGCGGTGGGTCGAAGTGATCGCGTGGACATTCCTCGCCGCCTGGGTGCTGCTGGTCGCCATGGCCGGCTCTATGGTCCTCTACATCTACTTCACTCCGGAGCTGCGCGATCCGGGAACGCCCGCGGTACTCATCGGCATCACCCTGATCGCGGCGGTGTTCGTGCTGCTCGTGGTCGTGCTGCGGGACCTCCTGCGGCAGGCGACCACGCTGCGCGAAGACCTCGAGGGGGTGATCTGATGGCCATCGTGGTGCGGATCGACGTCGAACTGGCCAAACGCAAGATGAGCGTTGGGGAGTTCGCCGAACAGGTCGGGATCAGCCCAGCAAATGTCTCCGTGCTCAAGAACGGGCGCGCGAAGGCGGTACGGTTCAGCACGCTGGAGGCCATGTGCCGGGTGCTCGACTGCCAACCTGGAGACCTCCTGGAGTGGGTCGAGGACTGAACTCCGCAACCGGGATCGTGGGTCGTGTCACCGCGACGCTCGCGTTGAAGCGATCTCGGCCTCAGGTCGGGTATCCAGGTAGGCGACCGTCGGACACATCTGTCCACTTCACACCATGTCACTGAACACTTCTGAGGGGCGGGTATACCTGTCTTGACCAGTTCGCCCACCGCCTGCGTGAACTGCTCTTGCGCCTCATCATCTGCAAAGGTCACCCGCCCAGGGGGAAGCATCAAGGCGCCGAGCTGATCTACGGCCTCTTGATGGGCGCGATCCCTTGCCGCCTTCGCTTCGTCTAGCTCTCTTTGCAGGCCCTCAACAGCGTCGGCCCGCAATTTGTTGATGACAGTGAGAACTTCCTCCAGATCACCCTTCGTTCCCTACCAGGTCCGGGCGGGAGTGTGGCGCTCATCCCTTGCCAAGGGAGTCCTCTTGTTCCTCCTGCTCTCAGCCATTGTCGTCCAACCGAGGTGACGGGAACTCCGGGGTGCATCCAGGAACAACATCCGAATGCGGCGCGGCTGTGGACGCGTTCTTAAGCGACCGAATAAATGACAGTGGAGGTGCACGGTGCTGGTCGGGTACATGCGGGTCTCGAAAGCGGATGGATCTCAGGCCACGGACCTGCAACGCGATGCTCTGCTCGCCGCCGGTGTTGGACCCAAGGCTCTGTATGAGGACAAGGCTTCCGCCAAGATCGACGACCGTCCCCACCTGGCTTCCTGCCTGAAGGCGCTGCGGCCCGGGGACACCTTGCTGGTGTGGAAGCTGGACCGGCTCGGCAGGGACCTGCGCCACTTGGTCAACGTCGTGCACGACCTGACCGAGCGCGGGGTGGGCCTGAAGGTACTCACTGGCCAGGGCGCGGCGATCGATACCACCACCGCCTCGGGCAAGTTGGTGTTCGGGATCTTCGCGGCCCTGGCCGAGTTCGAGCGCGAGCTGATTTCCGAACGCACCAAGGTCGGCCTGGCTTCGGCCCGGGCCCGGGGCCGCAAGGGCGGACGCCCGTACAAGATGACCCCCGTGAAGATCCGCCTGGCGATGGCCTCGATGGGGAAGAAGGACACCAACGTCAGCGCGCTCTGCAAGGAGTTGGGCATCACCCGCCAGACCCTCTACCGCCACGTCTCGCCCACCGGCCAACTCCGCGAGGCCGGACAGAAGGTGCTGGCCCAACACCGATGACCACCGCGGGCAGCGCGCGACGTGCCTCTGTACAGCCGCCTGCGAACCGCGACGCCGAGAGAGATAGACCTGCCCGAGGGCGTTTCGCATGGCGCCCCGTCACCGGACCACCTATACGGGACGCCCGGCAAGGCGTGCTGCCGTTCGTGCGGGCCAGCGGTGGTGTGTTCAGTAGATGGTCACCGGTGGGATGCCGTCGTTGGTGGTCGCATCGGAGATTGGGGTCGGACCGGGCAGGAGTCGGCGCTGCCGAACCGACCGGTGTCGAGGTGCTCGGCTCCCGTTACGGCCCACGCTGTCAGTCCTGCTCGAGGATCTGGATGCTCTCGGCGCGGATGCCCAGGTCGCTTTGCCGGTTGTCCAGGTAGACGAACTCTTCCTCGTTGTAGGTGACGCCCCAGCGCGGGTACTCCTGGTCCGAGTATTCCTTGGGCATCTGGATTTGCTGGACGGTGCCGGTGACCTGCACCTGGTCGCCGTCCTGGAGTGTGGCGGTGTCGACGTTGTTGGTCGTCACCGGCGTGTCGTCGTCGCCGATGGTGATCAGGTTCGGTCCGACGACCTCGGAGACCTCGTTCTGGACCGTGACGGTCTCGTTGAGGATCGCGGCCTCTGCGGTGGGGTCCTCCTGTGCCTCATCGACCACGGTCTCGTCCTGACATCCCGCCAGCATCACTGTGGCTAGGGCGGCGGCTGCCGGAAGGGCTAGGAGCTTGTGCCGTGTCGTTGCCATCGTCTTCTCCTCCTTCGCTGTCCTACCATTGCCCTTTCCACGCTATGGGGGTGCCGGCGAGCATTCCTAGGGCTGGGGGCCTCGGGCATGCGCATGGTCTCTCCACGGCGGGCAGCGCTGCGTGATGGCAGGACAGCAAGCGGCGCAGTGGTGCTGAGACTATCGGTGTCCGAGCGGTCTTCATTCTGGCGTGGTGGGCGTGGAGTCAGGGGTGTACCTCCGCATGCCCGGTGCGCCAGGCCTGTGCGGCCATGGCCCAGGGATGACCCGTCCATAACAACCGTAGGCCCCTGCCGTTGCTCCGGCAGGGGCCTACGGCTGGCCCGTGGGGACCAGTGGTGGGGACCAGTGGTGGGGACCAGTGGTGGGGTTCAGTCTTGGGAGATGATCTCCAGCAGTTCGCCCACCCGGTCATCGGGCCAGTTGCGGGCGATGTCGGCCTGGCTGACCATGCCGACGAGGTCGTGGCCGTCGATGACCGGCAACCGGCGGACCTGGTGTTCCTGCATGGTCTTCACGGCTTCCTCGATGCTGTCATCGGCCCCGATGGTCACCGGCTTGCCCTCGCCGAGCTCGCTGGCCTTGATCTGGCGCGGGTCGCCTCCTGCGGCCAGGCACTTCACCACGATGTCCCGGTCGGTGACCACGCCCTTGAGGCGGTTGTCCTCTCCGCAGATCGGTAGCTGGCCGACGTCCAGGTCCTTCATCTTGCGGGCTGCCTCCTCCAGGGTCTGGTTCTCCCCGATGCACTCGGCCCCGGCGGTCATGACTTCACGTGCGGTCTTCATGGTGTTCCTCTCGCAAGGGGGAATCGTGATTGATGGTGGTCAGCGGGTGTAGGCGGCTCCGCGCGGCTGGGCTCTGCGTGGTTCGCGGCGCAGGAACGACAGGGCGACCATGGTCACGCCCAGTGCCAGGTGCAGCCAGTTGTCGGCATTGTTCAACGGCACGAAGTTCGCCGGGGAGTCATGGCCGATGAACAGGCCGTAGAGCCACAGCACGAGGTAGACCACGCCGCCCCACAGCAGGTAGTGCCGGGCGGTCGTGCCTGGACGGGCCAGGGCCACGCCGGCGATGCCGTAGAGCAGGTGGACGATGTTGTGCAGGATCGAGACCTGGAAGATGCCCATCAGCATGGCCTCGGAGTGGTGTCCGGCGAACTGCATGGTGTCGTAGTTGGTGGTGAGCCCGGGGATGAATCCGGCGATGCCCACCAGTAGGAAGATGATGCCGTAGATCAGCGCCACGATCTGGACCGGGCTGCGGCCCGTGTCACCGCTCTGCGGGGCCTGGCCGGCCGGAGTGTGATCGGGAGTACTCATGAATCCATCCCTCCATCAGCTTGCGGTTGCGGAAACAACTTCTTCACCAAGACTTCATGGTCACCACACGGGCTCCGCCTAAGTGAAGTACCCACAGGCGGGGACCATGAGAATTGATCGAACTCATACGGAGGCGGCCGAATCGCAGCCGAGCCGTGGTGTTCCCCGCCTCGGGGGCATCTTCGCCTGAAGGCCGGGGCGCCAACGGGTCCTGCCACCGGGGCGAGTGCGACAAAGGCAAACTCGTGGTCGAGGTTTCCCGCACCGATACGGTGTGGAGCCCTTCGATACCGCCGCCCCGAAGACGGGCGTCCCGTGGGAGGAGCTACTCCCGGTGGTTCTCGGCATCCTGTGCACCGCAAAGGGCACGGAGCCGGGGGATGACCTCAAGGTCCTCCCCTCTGGCCACGGTGACGACATCAAGGCTGCGGAATCTCGTTGAACTCCCCGTGGGTTCAACTCGGCCCCCGTATCCGCGGGATCACTCATGGTGGGATCGTCGGACACAGCTCAACCACCGCCCTGTCCATGTCTCCGAGGAGTCCTGCGCATGACTGTCCCGCCCCAACCTCCTGCCTCCGGCCAGAGTCCCCGGAGCGGCTCGACCAGAGCCGACCTGGTGCGGGTCGAACGCACCGACGCTGATGCCCCCGATGGTTCAGACCAGCCCGTGGTCTCCTCCTCGCATCTCTGGACAGATCCCTTGGGCCGGGCCGGGACCCGTGC
>CAZPSO010000136.1:0-7184 GCA_964588895.1 uncultured Tessaracoccus sp. | reverse complement strand
AGGCGGATGGTGGAGCTGTACCGCAAGCGGTTCGAGCACTACGGCCACGGTTCCGCCGACCAGGGGATCGTCGGCCTGGGCGGCCAGTTCTTCATGCGCAGGAACTCGCAGGACGCCGTCCGGGAGTTCCGCCCCTACTTCGACAACGCCCCGGTCTACGGCGGCGGCCCCACGATGGAAGAGTTCACCCGTGAGACCCCGTTGACGGTGGGATCCCCCGAGCAGGTGATCGAGCGCTATCTCGGCATGCGTGACCTGGTGGGCGACTACCAGCGCCAGCTGTTCCTCATCGACCACGCGGGCCTGCCGCTGAAAACCGTCCTGGAGCAGCTCGACCTGCTGGGCGAAGAAGTGGTGCCGGTGCTCCGCAAGGAGTTCGCCGCCCTCAAGCCCGCCCACGTGCCGGATGCACCCACCCACGAGGCCAGGGTCAAGGCCGCGGGCGGCCCGAAGGAGTTCGCCACCGACGAACCCGCCACCGACCAGTGGACCGGCACCCGCGCCGAAGACCACAACGAACTGAAGGAAGTTTGATGTACAAAGTCATCGCCATCACCGGCGGCCTGTCCAACCCCTCCAGCTCGCGCGTTCTGGCCGACGACCTGGCACACCAGTTCGAGCTGGCCATCGCCTCCCGGGGTGAGGGCGTCGAGGTGGAGATGGTGGAGCTGCGCGAGCACGCCCACGCCATCGTCGACAACATGCTGACAGGGTTCCCCACTGGCCAGTTCGCCCGGCTGATGGAGCGGGTGCTGCAGGCCGACGCGCTCATCGTGGTCAGCCCCACCTTCTCCGCTGGCATCTCCGGCCTCGTGAAGAGTTTCTTCGACGTGATCGAGAAGGATGCATTGACATCCATGCCCGTGTTGATGGCCGCCACCGGTGGTACCGAACGCCACTCCCTGGTGATCGAGTTCGCCATGCGGCCACTGTTCGCCTACCTGGGTGCTCATCCCGCCGCGACCGGCGTCTACGCCGCCACCTCCGACTTCGGAGGCCAGGGAGCGGCGGCGCTGCGAAGGCGCGTCGAACGCGCTGCGGAGGAACTGGCAGGGCTGGTCACCGGAGCCGGGACGCGTGCCACGAACGACGACTTCGTCGACTTCGAGACCCTCTTGGCGCGAAAGTCAGCCTGATACCACCTCGTTCCACCCCCTCGCCACGAAGCTTGGCGCAGGCGGTAAACCCGATCGCGAGCCCCTGATCGGCCCGGGCCAGTAATCTGCGTTGATGGCAGGTTCGTTCCCGCCCGGGGAGGAAGGAAACGACAAATGGCAGTGCATGTGCTCGTCGTGGGGGCAGGCTGGTGGTGCAGCCGCTTCCACGTGCCGGCCCTCGAATCGCATCCCGACGCGGTGATCTCGGGTGTGGTCGACGCGGAGGAGGACCGGGCCGAACGGGCGGCCGCGACCAGCGGGGCGCGTGTCTTTGCGAACCTCGAGCAGGCGCTTGCGTCCGGTGGGCACGACGCGGCTCTGGTGGCCACGCCGTCAGCATCCCACCACGACGTGGCCAGCGCCACGCTGGGGGCAGGTCTGCACACGTTCGTGGAGAAACCCCTGGCCCTGACCGCCGCTGATGCCCGGGATTTGGTGCACCGCGCCGAGGCAGCCGGCCTGCACTTGGCCGTCGGGTACACATCGCAACATGCCAGCGCCGCAGAGGTGGTCCGCCGGGCCGTGCGAGACGAGATCGGAGACCTGCTGCAGGTGACCGTCGAGTTCACCTCATCTGCGGGGGGACTCTACGAGGCCGCTGCCCGCGGGGAGGAGTCCACCACTGGTGGTGCCCACCCGAGTGCCTACACCGCTGCCAATGGCGGGGGACAGGCCCACACACAGTTGACCCACGCGCTGGGGATGTTGTGCTGGGTGAGCGGCCAGCAGGTGGCCAGGGTGGCCGCCTTCACCGAGCAAGAGGGACTCGATGTGGACATGCACGACGCCGCCGCCTTCCTTCTCGAGGGCGGTGCCACGGGGGTGGCCATCTCCAGCGGCGCCGTGGCCAGCCGGCTGCCCGTACGGCAGCACATCCGCTACCAGGGCAGTCAGGGCATGGTGGAGCAGGACCTCTACCGGGCCACCGCCACGGTCCATTTGGCCGACGGCAGTCGCCGCGTCCATGAACCCGACAAACACCAACCGCCCTACGCTGCCGAGGCACCTGCCCGCAACTTCATCGACGTGATCCTCGGCCGCGCGGAGAACCTTGGCAGTCCCAGGGAGGCGGCCAACACCGTCGCCGCCACCGAGGCGCTCCTGACCGCGGCCCGGGAGTCCACCGTGGTGGGTGTGGCCCGAATGGAGGGCCCGTGATCATCGACGCCCACACCCACGCCTGGGAGCGGTGGCCCTACGGGGGTGACACGGGCCAGGTGGGTGATGCCGAAGCCCTCATCCGGGAGATGGACGACGCCGGGGTGGACAGGGCGCTGGTGGTGTGCGCCGCCATCGGAGGGACGCAGGGCCCTGCGGCCAACCCCCACAACAATGCCTACGTCGCCGAGGCCGCAGGCCGGTACCCTGGCCGCCTGGAGGTGATCGTCGATGTGGACTCCCACTGGTCTGCGAGTCACCACACCCCGGGATCGCCGCAGCGACTGGCGGCCGCCCACGAGGCGACGGGGGCGGTGGGGGTGACTCACTACCTGCAGGACACTCCCGACGATTGGTTCCGGGCGGGGGAGGGACCGGCCTTCCTGGCGGCAGTGCAGAGCCGGCGCCTGTTCCTGAGCCTCCACGCCCGTCCGGCCTGGTTCAGCCAGGTTGCCGACGCGTTGCGTCGGGTGCCGGAGCTTCCAGTGCTGATCCACCACCAGGGGCACCTGCAGCCGAACTCGCGCTTCTACGCCGACGAGCTGTCCCAGCTGGCTGACCTGGCGCGGCTGCCGGGCGTGTTCGTCAAGGTGTCCGGCCACCACTACCTGGGGGACGTCGAGGGTGAATACCCGTTCTCCTCCACCCACCGGGTCCTGTTGGACCTGCTGGAGCTGTTCGGGGCCGAGCGGCTGCTGTGGGGTTCCGACTTCCCGGTCTCACGTCGACACATGACGTACCGACAGAGTCTCGAGATTCTCGAACACTTCGCGCTCGATGCCGACCAGCGAGCCATGATCCTTGGGGGATCGGCCCAACGGGTGTTGGAGTGGGTGCGCCCGTGAGGGTGGTGCTGGCAGCCGTCGGCTCCGAGGGTGACGTGGCCCCCGTGGTGACCATCGGCCACGAGCTTGCCTCCCGGGGTCACGACGTGGTGGTGGTGGCCCTGCCGCGGTACGCCGGTAGCGTCGCGCGGGCAGGCCTTGAGCTCGAACCGATCCGGGCTGACCATTCGCCCTTGTGGCCCGAGAACCCCGCACTGCGACGAGTGGCTCTCGCCCAACCGGGGGCCATGTTCGCCACCATGCTGGCCAGTTTCAGGCGCCTGGCCCCCCACACCACCCGGGCCATCCTGCGAGCGGCCCAGCCCGCCGACGTGCTGGTCTCCGGCACCGCCACCCGGGGGGCATGCCAGACGCTGGCCCACCAGACGGGGGCCCGGCACGTCTCGGTCCTCTACGCCCCCTTGCTACCGGCCGATGACCCCGCAGCCACCTGCCTGGGAGTCCCCGGCTTGGGCGCCACCGTGACCCATGTGTCCTCCCGGGTGATGTGGACGCTCACCCGTGCCCTGGGCGCCGCCCATACCGCGCAGATGGCACGCGGGCTGCGCAGCCGGGCGCACGTCGGGCCAGTACCTTCCACGCTGGTGGCCACCAGCCCGGTGGTCTCGCCGCCGTCGCAGCGGTGGCCCGCCACGGTCACGCAGGTGGGCCGGGTCCGTTCCACCATGGGCAGGGGCCCGGTGCCCGACGACGTACGCCGCTTCCTCGAAGCGGGACCCCCGCCGGTCGTCATGACCTATGGGTCATCACCCGCCGCCCGCTCATCCCGTGACCGAAGCATGTTCATGGAGGCCGCCAAGCGCGCTGGTGTCCGGCTGCTGGTCCCCGGGGTGGATCCGGAAGCCCGCTCGAGTGGGCGCGACGCCATGTTCGCGGGCGCGATGGACTTCGAGGAGTTGCTGCCGCACGCGGCGGCGCTCGTCCACCACGGTGGAGCGGGCACCACGTACACCGCTCTGGCTGCGGGCATCCCAGCCGTGGTGGTGCCCCACCTCGGAGACCAGCCCTACTACGCCCGTCGCGTGGAGGAACTGGGCGCCGGAGTGGGGTCGGTGCCGCGCTGGCGGCTGACCGGGCGGCAACTGGCCCGCTTGGTGGAGGCCGCCCTCGACGAGCGAGTCGGGCGCCGGGCGCGCCAGGTGGCGGATCTCCTGCGCGCCGAACCCGATGGCGCCCAGCGGGCGGCCGACCGGATCGAGGCGTCAGCCGCGGCGACGTGACCGGCGAACCAGCCTCGAGGCCGCTACGGCCAGCAACCCTGTCCACCCGAGCCAGTTGGCGAGTGGCCACGTTGCATGTGTGAGCCACTCGCCGGCCGGTCGGGCCTCCAACGCCAGCCGGGCCAACTCGACGTGGCCGTACATGGGAGTCCACCGTGCTATCCACACCAGGTGCTCGGGCAGGGGGACGAACACCCCACCCGCCAGGGCCAGCAACACCAGACCGGCAGCCGAGGCGGCCAGGGCCGACTGGCTGCGGAAGGCCAACCCCACCACCAGCCCGTACAACGCCCAGGTGAGAGAACCCAGGATCACGGTGGCGGCGGCTGCGGTCCACGCCGCAGCGCTGGAACTGACGCCACCGACGAGCGCGACGGTGAACATCACCGCCACGGACGCGCTCACTGCCACGAGCGCGACGACAGCCTTCACCGCCACGAACGAGGCGGTGGTCAGCGGGGTGAGGCCGAGCTGGCGGCCCCAGCCATGCACCCGCTCCAGCGCCGTCCCACCCGCAACAGTGGAGGCTGCTGTGGCCGCGCCGTAGCAGGCCAACCCGATCATGACACCGTCCCTGACAGCCGTGCGGGCACCGGGTTCCAGGGTGTTGGGGATGGCCAGGCTGGCCCCGATGAAGAAGAAGGCGGGCAACACCACGACGATCGCGAGCAATACGGGGTCCCGGCGAAGCCTGGTCAGTTCCAGACGCAGGTAAGTGCCGTTCACAGGTGGCCCCTGATGAGCGCGTCCAGCCGGGGGAAGAAGGGGCCAGGACCGGCCAGCTCTCCGGCCGGGGAATCGGCCACGAGCTTTCCGGATGAAAGCACCAGGATGCGGTGGGCCACGTCCTCCACCTCATCGGCGTAGTGACTTGCGTACAGGAGGGTCCGCCCTTCGGCCGCGAGCTGTTGCATCCGCTCCCAGAACTCCGCTCGAGCGCGCCAGTCCATTCCGGCGGTGGGTTCGTCGAGGACGAGCAGGCGTGCGTCGGGGATCAGCGCCAGGGCGAACCTCACGCGTTGTTGTTCGCCGCCCGAGCACACGGCGATGCGGCGGTTGGCAATCCCGCCCAACCGTGCCATGTCGATGACATCCTCGTAGGCTTCGGATTTCCTGAAGAAGCTGGCCGCCAACCGGACGGTCTCGCCCACGGTCAGATCCGGGAGAAGCCCCCCGGATTGGAGCATGGCTGCCACCTCGCCTGCCAGTACCGAGGCGCGGGGAGGACGGTCGAGGACCGTGACGGTCCCCTCCGTCGGGTCGGTCAATCCGCAGAGCAGGTCGAGAAGGGTCGACTTGCCCGCGCCGTTGTCTCCCATCAGCGCCACCACCTCTCCGGGTGTGACGCGGAACGAGACATCTTCGAGAGCCCGGACCCCGCCCCCGCGACCGCGGTAGCGCTTCGAGAGGTTCTCCACCACGATGGCGTCCTCAGCCATGGAGGGTTCCAGACGCGAGTCGGGTGAGCAGGGCCGGTCCCAGCACGCTGGCGTCATGGTCCTGACTCTCCCGAGCGAGGCGGCGGGAGGCGGCCCGGCGTCGGGGCGAGGCCAGCACCCGACGGATGGTCGCTCGCAGCAGCCAGGCAGGTGGGCGCTTGGTACGCAGGCTCGCTCCCACTCCGGCCCAGGCCACCCGGGCGCCGATGTCGGGCTTCTCCTCCGAGTTGCCCGCCTGCACCACCGGCACGCCTGCTGCGATGGCGAGTGTGACGCCGGTGTAGCCACCGTTGGTGATGAAGACGTCGGTCTCGGCCAGGGCGCTGACGTAGTCGACGCGCCGCATGGGATGGACCTGTCCCCGCCAGCGGTTCCAGGCCCCGTCCTCCACGCCGGCAACCAGCACGTCCCAGCCCTCCCGGACCAGGGCACGGCAGGCTGGGAGAACGAGCTCCCGCAGGTCTGGTCTGAGGGTGCCCTGGGTCACGAGGGCCAGGGGGCGGGATCGCTTGCGGCGGGTCAGGTGCGCTGGTGTCTCCTCCCCGATCGGTTGGGCGGGCCCGAGGGCGCCCACGAAGTGGATCTGTTCCGGCAGTTCCCGGCGCGGATACTCGAAGCCCGGCCCGCAGCCCTGCAGATGCAGTTGGTGCGACATCACGGCTTCCCGCCACGACGTCACCGGTGGCGCGTCGAGGCTTGCCCGCAGGTGGGAAAGGTCTTCGAACAGGGGATCAAACAGCCACCGGTCGATGGCGGCCTGCACGTGCCGGTTCCGGTGCCTGCCAGCCGGCCCGCGCATGGGAGGCAATCCGGTGCCGAAGGGGGGAGTGTCCTCGTCCCACCACAACAGCGGTCCATCGCCGAAGGTGGCCCACGGGAGAGCAAGCGCGGAGGCGAGGATGCCGGCGGCGGGCATCAGGGTGTCGGAGAGCACAGCGTCCACCCTCGTCCCGCCCACCAGGCGGCGCAGGTCGGAGAGTTGGCCCGATGCCCCGCCCACCACGTGATCGCGATATAACCTGCGCACTCGCTGCAGCTCGGTGCCGCGGATGCCCGACAGGGCCTCGAAACCCGAGGATGTCACGGAGGATGCGAGAGGCTCGGCGCCGCATTGGCGGACATGGGCGGAGAATCGGTCGGCGGTGTACCACAGCACGGTGTGTCCCGCCTCCACCAGCCCGGTGACCAGTTTGCCGGCATTGAGGGTGTGGGCGGTGATGGGGGTGCTGGCCACGAGGAACGTCAGGGCCGAGGCTTGGCTGACGGGTTTCACGCGTTCAGCCTAGCCGGTCAAGTGGTGGGCGTCGGCTGGCTCCATTGCCCCCCAGGCGCTCCGGGCGTCAACCTGCCAGCTGCTCCACGTGG
>CAZPSO010000135.1:0-7185 GCA_964588895.1 uncultured Tessaracoccus sp. | reverse complement strand
AACCTAAGGGTTATAGCCACCAGAGCAGGCTTTAAATAAAACACTCAGCAACGAAAGATTGCCTTTGACCGCACTTATCTTTGTTGGAACTTCCCCCTTGGGGTATTTCCTTGTGGTGGGAAGCTCTATGCATTTGTATCCCAACTTCGGCACCCTATAGGAAAGGTAGGCCAAAAGTTCGTAGTCCATAAAAATGCTGCGAAACGGTGCGACGCGTGGATCTGCTAGTACTCGTCTGCTATAACTGCGAAACCCTTGCGTTGTATCGGTCCAGCGAAAGCCGGAGAATAGACTAAGCACTGGGGCATGAATAATCTTAATCGCAAAATTTCGTAAGGGTGGCGTGTTCTCTGCAACGCCTCCCGGTATAAAGCGAGATGCCTGTACAAAATCAATGCCTTTTTCCATAGCGGCTATAAATTCAAAAATTGCTTCAGGCTCATCCTTATTATTGCCATCTATGGTGACCACGCCTTGATATCCTTGATCTAGGGCAAATGCATAAGCGCAGCGAAGCTGTGCGCTAAGTTTTCCTCTGTCCTTTTTTACCAGAAGAGCACTCACTGATTGAGCCTGCAAAAAAGCATGCTCTAATGAGCCATCGGTCGACCCACCATCCACAATAATGATGTCCGCCTGCCCATGAATTTTTAACTCGTGCATTTTGGCAAGCAAGCTCATGATCCGCTCCCCCTCATTAATAACGGGGATTACCACGCACCAGTCACTAGACCGCTCTTGAAATACATGGCTTTCAAAGTTGGGAACCTGCCAGCTTGCTCTTTCCTCTTCCGAAATCTCTAAGTTGCTCACTCGCTTCTCTCAGTCAGACTTTATAAGTTATTAAGATGACACCAGCTATGATCAGCATAACGCCAATAAGTGTGCTCAAAAAAAAGGGCTCTCGAAATAATAAAACAGATGACAAGGCCACAAGTGCGATAGCTCCGGAGGTCAATAGCGGGTGCGCAACATTCAACGGGAGCCGAGATAACGCAGCTGCGTAAAGCAAAAAAGCCAAGCCGTAGAAAAATAACCCCAGCCAAAAAGGCCAGTTCAGCAGCGCTTGAAGTGGCTCATGAACGCTCGGAAATTTGCGCGGCGGCATCATCGCAACTTTGATAAGAATGCTCGCGGAGGTATTCGCTAAAATACCACATATTAAGATTAACCACTTCATAGATCCGAGCCTATTGATAATACTGTCGAGCAACGCCTATAGCACGCTCTATCGATATGCTATGAGGCTCGTCTTTTGTTGTAAGCATTTCGATCGTCGCTATCTGGTTCGGCAGCCTATTTTTAATGGCAGCACTGCAACGTGCGTGGTCGGTCGAACCATCTCCTAGGGGCACGAGATCCGGCTCGCTTAAATGAATGTGACCTGCCAAGTTTCCGTAGCTTTTTAAAATTGCTTCTGGGTCTTCTCCATTCATTGCGATGGCGCCGGTATCGATCTGCATTTTTATTGCACCATGATCCACCGCCCGTACAATAGCCGCCGTATCCACCGATGTTGTCATAAAGTTTGCGCCATACCGAACCGGGTTTGGCTCCAAGCAAACCCACACACCTTCACCACTTGCAATATCCCCCAGCCGGGTAAAAAAGGGGATGGCGGTTTCTAGCACTTGCTCATCTGACAAACCCGAGCGATCTCTATTTTTGGGCGACCCAAAGGCCAACCTTGTAGCACCTATTCTTCCGGCAATTCGACATATCACGGCCAGATGGTCCAGCATTTTCTGCTGAATTTCGGCAGATGCGAAGAGGTTCAAGCCGACCGTTCCAAACAGTAAGGCCTGCATGCCAATAATCTCTACCCCTCTTTCCGACCACCAATTGCGCACAGCTTCAATGTCGTTTTCGGTCGCGTCAGCAGGTGAGGGGAAATATTTTCCTGGCGCAATATCAATGGCATCAACGCCAAATTGATTAAGGATCGCGGCTACCTGATTATCTTCTTCACGATCCCAGGCCAAATTCGATATGGATAGGCGCATAGATTACATATCTCCACAGTCAATCTTCGGCTCAGATTGAGCATAAGCTCGAATCGCGATAAGTGTTTCTCGGGCACTGTAATGGTAGCCAGCCCTATCGGAGTGGAACAGATCCGAAAAGCGAGTCCTCATATCATATGTAATCAGGTCGGAAGGCCGCTCATTAACAAACTTGATACCAAATCCCTGCTCCGCAACATCGCTTACAGAAATCGGCTCCGCTGTCAGATGAACAAGCTTCAAGTCAGCCTTTAAGGATTGTTGTATGTCCGGCCACAAATTCACCATAGGATAAAACTGAAAAATGTTTCTGCTCTCGATGCTATCCACATTATTGTTATTCAGGAAGTCAAAAATAATATTCTTCTTAAGCCCTGGTCCCACCAAACCCGGCAACCTAACAATAAGATGATGCGGGAATGTTTTTGCAACAAACTCCTCCAACAAAAGCCGGTTTCGGCCATACGGGTGGAGCCCGTCTTTAACAGTTGGAGTATCTTCATACACGCCCGCTGGGCTACTAAACACATCAACAGTGCTGATCAAGATAAACAGTTTGGCTTTGCAAGTAGACAGATGCCCCATTAACTTTTCAATTTGCGCCAGATCTTGCTCCGGCTCTTTGTTGGCAAGCCACTTTTTTGCAGGTGCGCCTGCGCACACAATACAGTCAAAGCTTTTACCCGCAATCTCGTCCATATTGGTTGATCGATAAAGGGCGTCAAAGCTTGCCTGCTTCATTAGTGTACTTCCAACATAACCAGTAAAGCCTATCAGTGCGTTACTCATATTTCCCCCGGAGTTTTAACTTGACTCTTAAACCACTTCTAGAGGCTCACCATCAAGCTTTTCTAGTGCATCGTAAATATTGTCTATTTTCCCACCCAGAATTGAGTAGCACCCAGCCAGCTCAGAATGTCGCTCAAAAAATATTGGTCGCCCATCGTCTCCCTCATTTCTGAGCAAAACTGTTTTTACCTCAAAAAGTGAATCGACATATTCGGCCCTGGCGAGGCCGGGAAAATACCGAGCCACATCTCGAAGCATTCTATCGACGCGTGTCGCACGATCATATGCTGAGAGCTTCTTATATGGATTAATGTCTTTACTATCCAGCCAACTTGTATGGGGTGTATATCTCACGTGTGACAGCGTGTGTAGCCCACGCGCAGGAAACGGCATGACGGAGAAGTAGGCACCATCCATTACCGTCACCCCCAGCCCATCCAGACCCAATGGCAGTTTCATCAGTGCCATCTCTGTTATTTCCTGCTTCAGGTCAGCGCTCACGCCGGGAAAATCTCCGCCAAACTGATTAAGCCCCGCGTAGGTACAGTTAAATATATACTTCGCGCCGGCCAATTCCTGCTGACCATCAGCGCCGGATAGACTCACGATTAAGCCACCCTCTTCACTCTTTCTAAACTCTGTTGCACAGACATTGGTGCGGACGTTCACTCCAAACAATTCCAGCTCTCGGCTTGCCCATTCCGCTAATTTAGTCGCATCGAAGGCAAACTCTTCAACCTCAAAAATGCGCTCTATTAATCTAGGATCAAATAAAGCAGCGTGCGTTTGGTTCGCTAATTTAATAGAAGCGCCTATACTTCTACAAAAGCGCTCAAACTGGTTCGCATTAACCTTAGAGTTACGCCTCGCTATGGCATACAACTTAGTAAAGTCGCTCTTGACCGCCTGAGGCCAATCTGCAACAAATCTGGGCAGATTTATTCGACTGCGATATGCAGTGGTAAAGCTACGCGGATAATGATAGCCATTGTGAACTCGCGCCTGATTGCTATATGAAGCCCTCTGCAAGATCGCCCGCTCTCGCTCAACAACAAGTACTTTTCTAAAGCCTCTTGCCTTGGCCAGGTATATAGCAATTGCGGTGCCGTAGAACCCCCCTCCTACAACTATCGCATCAAACGTATCAAATGAAGGAGACATTTTTACCTGCGCTCACTGTGTCCTTCCTGATTATCACTCGTAAAGTTTCCAGCTTCTTCAATATTCAACCGCTGTAGTCGCGTCATATTGGCACTGGTAAACTCCTGAGCCACGTGATACTCCGGCCCCTCACTCGTAAGGCTCGCCATTTGCAGAATATATTCTCCCAGCACCAGCAACACGAGTGAGATAAGGAAAAACATCCCCGACTGCTGCAACGAAAGGCTTATCCAACCAGGAGCAACATCGTCCTTAAATAAAGCGATAGCAACAACATACAGGGAATATACGAGATTTGCCGACGCACTGATAAATGAAAGTAAAGTAACAAGGCGCATAGGCGCACGGGTTGTTGAGGTTAGCAATCTAAGTCCGTAGTCAACGCTATCAGCAAAACGTTTCGTCGGTCCACTCATCTGCTGAAATGAGTAGCGCAGATTAACTCGACTAAACCCCCCAGTAACGGGTAAATATCGATAAGCTAATGCTGGCTGCTTATGCTGCAATATAAAATTAACAATTTTTTTGCTAAACAGACGGTACTGTGGAGCTTCGTCTGTTAGGTTGACACCATTTAAATGCTTATACATCCAATTAAAAATACGGCGTGCTATTCGGTAACTGAATTTTTGCTTCGGCCCCTCCATATTTTTGGCAAAGACAACATCAACACCCTTCACAGCACTCTCAAGCATTTGATTCAAGAAGTGCACATCATCAGCAAACGGGTCTATGACAGCGACGAAATCCCCAAGGGAGTTTTCCGCTCCAACCCAAGAGGCGGTATCCAAATCCACTTCCTGCGTTAACGCATACACCTGTAAGTTGGGAAGCCCTTTATCGGAAGTCAGATATTGCAGTTGCTCGACGCTATCATCGCTTGATGCGTTATCCACCACCACCAGCTCATAGTCACTCACCACGCTGGCCAAATAGTCCGACGCTTGAGTCAAAACCCTCTCGATTTCCTGAGACTGGTTCCTAATCACATATACAACAGAAAGAAATAGGGGATACTGCATCTGCTTATGTTCCTTTTATCTGTTTTGGCGGTGGCCTATCAATGTGAAACTGCTCTATGTTTCCCCATCCAGCGACCTGGCTCTCACTCCTACGGGTTAATCACCAGGATTGGACCAGGAAAACCATTTTCCCGAGAATTTATCGGAGGACCGGCTACCGATACCTGAATATAACCGTATGCCACATGAGCCTCCAAAATAGATCGCACAGAGAAGTCGGGAAATATCAGCACTTTTTCTGCCGTAAGTAGGTTTCTGTAACGCTCTGCATTCTCCACAATAAAGCGCTTTCCATCCACCGAAACGCCTCTAATCCACCGTTCATCTGTCACGTTAGCTGCAGATAGTTGATCTGCGTTTACTTCCCTTCGCACATCGATATATTGACTCCAGGTTCTCTTTCCGGACGGTATAAACTGCCCGGTTCTAATGGCTCGAATATTTATGTTTTCTGGCAAGGTAACAATCGCAAGGCAGCTGCCATTACCAAGCGACATCGGTCCTGGCTGATAAATCGCTCTTTCTCGCCAGTTAAAGTCGAAGCCTACAGCCTCCCTCCGGCCATTCCCCCCACCAGGATATACATGGAGAAAAAACCTTTGCTTCAGGTCTAGCGCGGTGCATGAGGGATGATAGTAAGCAATCTGCCCATCCAGTACGAATACCTCTAGGCCATTTTCGGCGACCGAGATGAGATAAGCCTGATCCCGCACCTCAGCAAGAGAGCGCATATTCTCCCTGTGGATACCATTAATATAGAGTGCCACAATGATTATCAATACTACTGCCGCGGCACTACAGAGCACTTTCCGCCTCAACGGCAATCCCGGAAATTTATCGGTCAAGCCTTTTTCAATCTTATTCGCGAGATCAACCAGCAAACATTGCGCAATAAAAGCGATATAGGCCACAGCAAAAAAAGTAAACGGGATATGCCAAAGCACATGATTCATATGCCCGTGAAAATACGAGTGAACTTTAGCGAACACGTACCAAGAGAGTGTCCCCGCAAAGCTTAACCAGACAATTGCTGTTAAGCCAAATAGCCTGCGTCGGTATTTGTGAATACTTGGAGAGTATCTCTCACTAATGAAAATGAGAGGCGTCAGCGCAGCCACCAATAAGACAATGGCTGAAAAGCTGATAGATGGGAACGAGCCATTACCAAGAGCATAATCCAGGTTAACCGCCTGGCCATTCCAGTACTTACCAACCACCTCCAAAGTAGAGGCTTCTGATGCTGCAGTCCATACTGTATTGGCTGCATCATTCACTGGCTTGTGAAGCCTATATAAAGCATGATTGAGACGTATCCCCAGGGATTCGCCAAAAGACAAGCCTTGACCAAGGCTTTGATGAAAAACATGCGCAAAGAAAGTGATGACGAAAGCGAACGTGCTCGCGGAGCACACTAGAAGTGTATGCCGAAAAATCTTCACATACCTCCACCGCCTAACAACCCCAAAATAGACAATCGGACACAGAGCAGAGATGACAATTGTCGTTAAGTATTCAAAACCACTGAAGCATTTCAGTAAAACTGCAATAGCAATACTTGTAAAAATTAGAAGGTTATATCGCAAAGTATCACGATGTTTGGAGTATAAATAAAACGATATTGCGCCTGGAGCATATATTAGGAACATCGCCCAATACAGATTTTTACCGAACACTACCATCCACTGGAAATATAGACTAATAGCGGCCGTGACAATACAGACAAAAAGGCCAAACTCTATAAAAATGACATACAGCAGCATCGCAATGAATATTGCGGTAAGCAGCGATGCAACAAAATGAAGGGCTTGTCGCCTCTCCTCCCCACTCATATCCGTTATTGAATGTAAAAGCTGATCAATCGAAGAGAAGAAAATGCCCTGAAGGCCTATTTGTGAATCGTAAGGCCAAAAATGCCCCCGAGCACCTTCGTTATAGTATAGAAAGTCTTCATTGGTTATATACTCTGGCGGGCGCTCTATGGTTAGCGAATGCGTACCCAAGCGCCCCTGATAGCTACTCATGCCATTTTGCTCAGTCTCAACTAAACGTCCGATAACTAAAGCTTCCGAGTCCAGCTGGTGGGTACTAAACCACCAGTGATCCACCGCATAAAATGCATTTTTCCAAAATGATGCGGTATAGATTACTGCCAGACTCAAGAACAATAGTATCCGCATCCAGGACGGCACTGCCTGCCTGCCTGCCTGCCT
>CAZPSO010000134.1:0-7342 GCA_964588895.1 uncultured Tessaracoccus sp. | reverse complement strand
GTGGAGCTAAGGGGATTCGAACCCCTGGCCTCTTCCATGCCATGGAAGCGCGCTACCAACTGCGCCATAGCCCCGTTGTCCAACCAGCGAAGACTATCGCATCCCCGCTGGTCGGCAAATCGCGACCGCTGCTACTTCCAGCCCAGTTCCCGGGCCACCTCGACGAGGTTGGCCATCCAGTGGGCGTTGTAGTCCACGCCCAGGGTGCTCGGCATGGCGAACAGGACCCAATCGGCCTCCTGGACCGCCTCATCGGCGGCCAGCCTTGCAGCCACCTCGTCCACCGGCCCCACCATCTGGGGGCCGGAACGCGCCACCGAGCCGTCGAGGAAGCCGACGGAATCGCCTTCCTGGCCGTAACCACGGAAGTAGCGGCGGTCGAGATCCGAAGTGATCGGAAACACCGGACGCGTGACCGACGTCAGGCCGGGCCACGCGAACCCGCCGGCGGCGAACTCCTCGCGATAGGAGCGGAGCTGGTCGGCCTGCAGGATGTGGAACGGGCGCCCGTCGTCCTCCAGAACCAGGGTGGAGCTCATCAGGTTCATGCCCTGCTGCCCAACCCACCGCGCGCTGTCGGTCCCTCCGGAGCCCCACCAGATTCGCTCGCGAAGCCCCGGGCTCTGCGGTTGGACCGCGAGGTCCGCGCCGGAACCGGTGGACTTCGTCAGCTCGGAATGGGCCATGGGCTCACCGTCAACGGCCCGCAGGAAGCGGTCCACCTTGGCGCGCGCGTGGTCGCTCCAGGTTTCGCCGTCGCCCAGTTCGTAGCCGAACTGTGCCTGCCCGTCGATGGCCGGCTCCGGCGAGCCACGGCTGACGCCTAGCTGTAGCCGACCACGCGAGAGCAGGTCCGTGGTGGCGGCGGCCTCGGCCATGTAGAGCGGATTCTCGTAGCGCATGTCGATGACGCCCGTACCGACGTGGAGCCGCTCGGTCACCGCGGCCATCGCCGACAGGAGCGGGAATGGCGAATTCATCGTCTGCTCGAAGTGGTGCACCCGCACGAACGCACCGTCGAGGCCCACCTCGTCGGCGATCCGAGCGAACTCCACGTGCTGGAGCAGGGCATCGCCCGCGGTTCGAACCGGGGAGCCCTCCACGTTGCGGGAGTGCCCGAACGACAGGAACCCGATCTTCTTGGACATCTGGCAAGCCTCCTGGTGTGGACTGGTCTCAGAACTCGGCGCCGACGGCGCTCGCCAGCCGGGCGGCCTTCGCGGCCTCGTCCTTGCGTGACTGGCGCTCGAGGGAGCGGACCAGCAGTGTGTGGGCGTAGGCGTGAGTGGGGTTGTGCTCGATCATGAGCCGGGCGAGGCGCTCCGCCTCGAGCAGGTAGGCCGCCCCGAAGTTGGCGCGGGCGAGCAGTTCGAGTGCCTCACCGCGGTAGTGCTCGGCGTCGTCGGCCTCAAGCACCTGACGCAGTTCCGCGATGGCTTCGCGGAAGCGCCTGATGTCATAGAGCTGCTGCGCCTTGGTGAAGCGAGCGTGGGTTGTCATGGCCACCACCTCCAGGGGTAGTTCAATCTTGTACTACCTGTACAACCCGGAGGTCCCCCTGTTTATTCCCGTGGCACCTTCGGCGGCGTGAGCCACCGGAGCGTTGTGGGACGCGAGCCAGGCACGATCCCCGACGAACGAGATGGTGGTGGTGTGGGTGTTGCCCACCGAACCCAGGATCCGGGCAGCCGGATCGAGCCCCACGAGGCGCTGAGCAAGCCGCTGGATCAGCAGGCCATGAGCCACCACGAGCACCATCTGGCCGGGGTGGGCGGACACGATTTCTTGGGCCGCCGGGAGCGCCCGTTCCACCATCTCCGCGATGGTCTCCCCCGTCTCGCCCCGCCGGAAGTCGATGCCGGCGGCGTAGCGGTCCTGGATGTCCGGATGGTCCTGGTTGACCTCCATCCAGGTCTTGCCCTCCCACACGCCGCAGTTGATCTCCCTCAACCGCTCGTCGAGGGCCGGTTCCATGGAGTGAGGGGCGCCGATGATCTCCGCGGTCACCCTGGCCCGCTGCAGGTCGGAGGAGTAGATGGCTCCCAGCTGGTGCGATCGCAGCACCTCCGCCGCCCCGCGGGCTTGGCGACGACCAAGGTCGTTGAGCGGTTCGTCGGCATAACCCTGGATGCGCCCTTGGGCGTTCCAGTCAGTCAGCCCATGGCGGAGCAGGACGAGGTGGGTCAGGCTCACTGCTCAGACTCGTCCTCGAACCCGTCTTCGTCCTCGTCCTCGGGCAAGCCGAGCTCGATGGCCGGGCAGTCCTTCCACAGGCGCTCCAGGTTGTACAGCGAGCGCTCCTCGGCGTGTTGTACGTGGACCACGAAATCCAGGTAGTCGAGCAGTACCCAGCGCTTCTCGCGATCGCCCTCCCGCCGGATCGGTTTGAGTCCTTCACGTATCAGCCGTTCCTCGATGGCGTCGACGATGGCCCCCACCTGCGGCTCGTTGTTGGCGCTGATCAGCAGGAACACGTCGGTGATGTTGAGTTGACCACTGACGTCGAAGGCCACGATCTGCCTACCCCGCTTGTCGACTGCAGCTTGGGCGGCCAACCTCACCGGCGCTACCGATTCCTCAATTTCGCTCAACAGGTTCTCCTGGTTCATTCGGGTACAGGCCACGTTTCTGGATGTATTGCACGATACCGTCGGGCACCAAGTACCAAATGGGTTCCCCCTGGCGCGATCGCTGGCGGCAGTCGGTGGAGGAGATGGCCAGGGCCGGCACCTCGAGCAGGGTCACGGCGTTCTCGGGCAGGTGCTTCAGGTCGTCCTCGGTCATGGGGACGCCGGGCCGGGTCACTCCCACGAAGTGGGCAAGGTCGAAGAGTTCATCCGCTCCGTACCAGGTCAGGATCTGTCGCACTGCGTCGGCGCCGGAGATGAAGAAGATGTCGACGTCCTCGCCGCGCTCGGCTCTCAGATCCTTCAACGTGTCGACGGTGTAGGTGTCGCCTCGCCGGTCGATGTCCACCCGGCTCACGGAGAACCGCGGGTTGGAGGCGGTGGCGATGACGGTCATGAGGTAGCGGTCCTCGGCGAGGGTGACGTCCCTGTCACGCTTCTGCCACGGTACGCCGGTGGGCACGAAGACCACCTCGTCGAGCTGGAACTTGGCGGCCACCTCGCTGGCGGCCACCAGGTGCCCGTGATGGATGGGGTCGAACGTGCCGCCCATCACACCCAGACGATAGCGTCGGGTGCTGTCGACGCGGACGATGCCGGGCTGGGTGGCGTTCACTTGGAGTGGGGTCGACCCAATCCCATGAAGAGCACTGCGAGCAGGCCGGCGAGCAGGGCGATGAGGGCGAGCCCGCCGAAGACGAACGGGTTGGCTCCGGCGAAACCCGCGGAGCTTGTCTCGAGAAGTGTGAGCATGAGCGCGATCCTATCCAAAAGCGTGGTCATCCCGCTCGCCGGTTCCCTTGCCGGGTCATGGCGCGGTCTGCGACGTCGTTGCGGCGGGCCCTCAGCGGACCTGGCCGTCACCCTCCACCACGTACTTGGCCGATGTCAGTTCCTGCAGGCCCATCGGTCCGCGGGCGTGCAGCTTCTGGGTGCTGATGCCGATCTCGGCACCGAAACCGAATTCGCCGCCGTCGACGAAGCGGCTGGAGGCGTTGACCAGCACCGCGGCCGCATCCACCTCGGCCACGAATCGGTCAATGCTGCGCCGGTTCTCGGAAGCGATGGTCTCGGAGTGACCGCTGGAGTAGCGATGAATGTGGGCGAGCGCGTCGTCCACGGAGTCCACCACGCGCAACGCCAGGTCCATCGAGAGGTATTCGGCCTCGAACTCTTCCGGCTCCACCGCCACCACCTTGTCGGAGTACCCCCGGGTGGTGTCGTCACCGTGCACGGTCACACCGGCCCGGTCGAGGGCCTCGAGGGCTCGGGGCAGGAATGCATCAGCGATGCCGCGGTGCACCAGCATGGTCTCCAGCGCATTGCACACGCTGCAGCGCTGGGCCTTTGCGTTGACCATGATGCCCAGCGTCTTGTCGATGTCAGCCGACTCGTCGACGAACAGGTGACAGTTGCCGGTGCCCGTCTCGATGACGGGCACCTTGGCCCCTTCCACGACGGCGTTGATCAAGCCGGCGCCCCCGCGCGGTATCAGCACGTCGACGTAACCACGCGCGGCCATCATTTCCCCGGTCACCTCGCGACCACCCTCCACCAGCGTGACGGAGTCTGGGTTGACGCCCGCGTTCTCCAGCCCGGATCGCAGCGCGCGCACGGTGGCCCGGTTGGAGTGAAGGGCCGACGAGGAGCCCCTCAGCAGCGCGGCGTTGCCCGACTTCAGCGCGATGCCGGCTGCGTCGGCGGTCACGTTGGGACGGGCCTCGTAGATGATGCCCACCACCCCGAACGGCACCCGGACCTGCGTGACCTTCACGCCGTTGTGCAGGCTCCAACCGCGCACGACGTCGCCAACCGGATCCGGTAACCCAGCCAGGTCGCGCAGTCCCTGCACCATCCCGGCGAACCGGGTCGGCGTCAGCGTCAACCGGTCCACGATGGCGGGATCCGTGCCCGCCTCCCGGGCGGCAGCCACGTCGAGGCCGTTGGACTCCAGCACGTCGGCCTCCGCGGCGGCAAGGGCGTCGGCCATGGCGTGAAGGGCCCGGTCCTTGAGTGCTCGGGAACTGGTGGCCAGCCCGCGGCTGGCTTCGCGGGCAGCGTCGGCGAGAGCGATGAAGTTCATGGCCCGAATCCTAGGCGAGCACCCCAACCGGCGCCCGGCCCGTCCAGCAGGTGTCCCTCAGCCTGCGATCGTCACCATCTCGGCGGTGTCGCGGCGCGTGAGGTGGCGGGAGGTCCAGTAGGCGAGGTTGATCAGGGCGATGATGCCGGTTGAGACCCCGGCGCTGGTGCGGACCTTCAGCAGGCGGATGATCTGGGGAAGACCGGAGATCATTCCGGTGGCGGCGGCAAGCCAGCCCCACAGGGCCAGGAGATCCATGGATCACATCATAATGAGGGCGTCACGGTGGACCACCGGGCGCGCGCTCCCGCTGGGCACCGGCACGGGCTGTTTGACATCCCGAGACGACAGTGCGGTGAACCCGCGGGCGATGCGTTCGCCGTCGGGACCGAAGATGTCCACCGGGTCACCCTCCACGAAGTCACCCTCCACCCGCGTCACCCCTGCCGGGAGCAGCGAGGCGTTCTTCTCCTGCAGCGCATGCACCGCGCCGGCATCCACGTGGAATGCCCCGCGCACCTCGGCCGCGTGAGCCAGCCACAGCAGCTTCCTGCGGCGCCGTTTGCCGACTGGACGGAACAGGGTGCCCACCTCGTCGCCCACCAGGACGCTGGCGAGGTTCTCGGCGTGGGTGAGCACCACGCTGACCCCGGCCTGGGTGGCGATGCTGGCGGCCTCCACCTTGGTACGCATGCCGCCGGTGCCCACGCGCGAGCCCACCCGGGAGGTGTCGGCCCGCAGCTGGGAGATGTCCTCTACCACCTGGATCAGTTCACTTCCGGGCTCGCTGGGATGGGCCGAGTAAAGCCCATCGACGTCGGTGAGCAGGAGCATCGCGTCCGCCCGCACGAGGTGGGCCACCAGCGATGCCAGGCGGTCGTTGTCCCCGAACCGGATCTCGTGGGTGGCGGTGGTGTCGTTCTCGTTGACGATGGGGACCACGCCCAGCCGAAACAGGCGTGAAATGGTGTTGAGCACGTTGCGGTAGGTGCTGGGGCGCACGACGTCTTCCACGGTCAGCAGCACCTGAGCCACCTTCACCCCGTGCAGCGCGAACGCCTCGGTGTAGTTGCGCATCAGTAGCCCCTGACCGACGGCTGCTGCCGCCTGCTGGGTCTCGAGGTCACGCGGCCGCCCGGACAGGCCCAGCGGCTTGAGCGCCGCTGCGATGGAGCCCGATGTCACCAGCACCACGAACTTGCCGTTTCGGTGCAGTTCGGAGATGGCCTCGGCCAGCTCGTGGACCCGGTTGTGGTTGAAGCTCCCGTTGGGCAGGGTCAGGCAGCTGGAGCCCACCTTGATCACGAGGCGATCCGCGTCGCGAATCTCGGCGCGCATCAGTGGTCCTCTGGGTCGTAGCCGCCAGATTCCGCCTCGAGCTTGGCAGCGTGGTACTCGGCGTCACGCTCCCGGCGCCGGATCACCGAGGCCCGCTCGGTGACGAGGCGGTCGTCTTCGCCGCGCCGCGACATGACTTCTGCCCCGATGTCCACCTGGGGTGCGAAGTCGAAGACCACGGGGTCCTCGCCCCCGATGGCCACCGCGTCCCCGGGCCGGGCACCGATCTCAAGGAGCTTGTCCTCCACGCCCAGACGGTTCAACCGATCGGCGAGGTAGCCGACCGCCTCGGCATTGTTGAAGTCGGTTTGCCGCACCCAGCGTTCCGGCTTGGTGCCACGAACGCGCCACACGAAGCCACCTTCTCCGTCGCCCTTCTTCGCGATGGTGAACTCCTCCACCTTCGGGGAACGGCCCACGGGACGGGGGCGGATGACGGGACGGGCGGGCTCGCTCTGCTCCTCCAGCCGGGCGCGTCGCTGCGCAACGATCCCCGCCATGGCGAACTTGAGCTCGTTCAGCCCCTCACCGGTCATGGTGGAGATGACGAACACCCGGTGCCCGGCCTCCTCCAGGTCTGGCGAGACGATCTCGGCGAGATCACGGCCATCCGGGACATCCACCTTGTTCAGCGCCACGAGCCGGGGCCGGTCCTCCAGTCCGCCGTGGGCCGACAGTTCTGCCTCAATCACCTCGAGGTCGGTGACCGGGTCGCGTCCCGGTTCGTAGGTGGCCAGGTCCACCACGTGCACGATGGCCAGGCAGCGTTCGATGTGGCGCAGGAAGTCGAACCCCAGCCCACGGCCCTCGGATGCGCCCTCGATCAGCCCGGGGACGTCCGCGACGGTGTAGGTCACGTCACCGGCCACCACGACTCCCAGGTTGGGCACCAGCGTGGTGAAGGGGTAGTCCGCGATCTTGGGGCGGGCCCGGGAGATGGCCGCGATCAGGGACGACTTCCCGGCGCTCGGAAACCCGACCAGACCGACGTCGGCCATCACCTTCAGCTCGAGTTGGAGCAGGCGCTCGTCGCCGTCCTCGCCCAGCAGCGCGAAGCCGGGGGCCTTGCGCGAGGCGGAAGCCAGCGCCGCGTTGCCCAGACCACCCTTCCCGCCCGCGGCAGCGACGAACTCCTCGCCCTCACGGACCAGGTCGGCCAGGTGTTCGCCGGTGGTGGCGTCGGTGATGACGGTGCCGACGGGGACGGCCAGGACGATGTCATCGGCCCTGGCACCGTTTTGGTTGTCGCCCTTGCCGGGCGCACCGTTGGCGGCCTTCCGCACGGACTGGCGGT
>CAZPSO010000133.1:0-7369 GCA_964588895.1 uncultured Tessaracoccus sp. | reverse complement strand
CGGGTTCCGTCGTGACCTGGATCACGCTGTTCGGTGGCCGGGTAATGGACGATGACGGCCAGCCCGCCCTGGACGAGCCCGCCAACGTGGAGGCTTTCCAGTTCCTCACCGACCTCATGGAAGCGCAGGGCGGTTACGCCGAGGTCACCTCCTTCAAACAGACCTGGGACGTCTTCGGCGACGCCAACCAGTACGTCTCAGACCAAGTGGGCGCTGGCACGTGGGCGCAGTGGTACGTCAACGTCTTGTCCAACACCAAGGACGAGGTCTCGCTGGATGCGGTGCCAATCCGCGACCTCGAGGGCAACGCGTTCGCGATGGCAGGCGGTACCGGCCTCGCGATTCCCACGATGGCGAAGAACCCCGTGGCCGCCTGTGAGTGGATCACCACCGTCACCAGCATGGAGGCGTGGGAGGCGGCCGGCGACGCACGTGCGCAGACCGTGATCGACAATGACGCCATCAACACCGGACTGTTCACCGGCTCGCCCGAGGCAGACCAGGCCATCCGGGACGCACACGTGGTGCCCTCCGGAAACGATGACTTCGACAAGCTCATCGACACCACCTACGAAGTCCTGGAGGACACCCGCACCGCCGGTGCCTCCCCCGTGGGCCAGCAGATCGACGAGGCCGTCAAGAATGCCATCGGCGCGGCGGTGGCCGGCGAGAAGACCCCCGAGCAGGCACTGGCCGACGCGCAGGCCCAGGCCATGCAGGCCTGGGATGCCCTCGAAACCGGGTAACGCGCGACGGGCGGGGGTCTGGAATGGTCCCCGCCCCTTCCGGGTCTGCCTCAGCCCTTGACCCCGCCCTGGGAGATTCCCCGGATGAAGTACTTCTGCCCGAACGCGAACATCAGCAACATTGGCACGGTGACCACCAGCGCAGCCACCATCACGTACTGGTAGTCGCCATGCCCGCCAGCCGTGGGGGAGAACCGGGTCATGGCGTAGTTGATGCCCAACGGCACCGTGAAGTTCTCCACTGCCCCGAAGTTGAGGTAGATCAGTGCCCCCGTGAAGTTGTTCCACGAGGCCTGGAACTCGAAGAGGAACACGATGATCGCGCTGGGCAGCGTCAGGGGGAACGCGATCCGGCGGAACAGCCCGAAGTAGCCGCAGCCATCGATGCGGGCCGCCTCGAACAGTTCGCGAGGCACGCCCATGTAGAACTGCCGCATCAGGAAGATGTAGAACGCCGAACCGAACAGGGCGCTGCCCCACAGCGGGACGTTGGTGCCGAGGAAGCCCAGGTACTTCCAGATCAGGTAGTTGGGGATCAGGGTCACTGCGCCGGGCAGCATCATCGTGGCCAGGACCAAGCCGAACAGGATGTTCTTGCCGGGGAACCGGAAGTAGGCGAACCCGAAGGCCACGGCGGAAGAGCTCACCACGGTCAGGGTGGCTCCCGCGACGGCGATGAAGATGGAGTTGCCGAGCCACGCCAACAGGGGCAACTGGTTCCAGACCTCCACGTAGTTCTCGGGCGCCCAAGTGTTGGGTATCAGGCGGTTGTCGAAGACCTCACCCCGGGGTTTCAGGCTGGCGCTGACCAGCCACAGCAGGGGATACATGAAGACCACCGCCAGGAACAGCAGCAGCAGCCACCGCATCGCTTCGAAGATCATCTCGCGCACACGCCACCACTCCAGGCGCCGCCGCTTGCGGGGTCGTGGAGGCGCCGCCGTGGTGCCTGGGCCGGTGTTCGAAACGACCGCGCTCATCGTCGCCCTCCCTCGTAGTGGACCAGCCGGTTGCCCACCGTCAGCTGCACCAGGGTGATCAGCATGATGATGATGAACAGCAGCCAGGCCATGGCGGCGGCGAAGCCGAAATTGAACTGCTGGAAGGCCTGCTGGTACAGGTAGACGCCGTAGAACAGTGCCGCATCGGGGGCGGCCGAGGCGGCACCATCGCGGTAGAACAGCAGGTAGGCCTGGTCGAACACCTGCAGGGACGCGATCGTCAGGGTGATCACGATGAAGAACAGAGTGGGGGAGATCATCGGCAACGTGATCCGGAAGAACTGGCTCAGGCGCCCGGCGCCATCGATCGAGGCGGATTCGTAGAGCTCCTGCGGCACGCCCTGCAGGGCAGCGAGCAGGATCACGGCGGAACCGGCCACCGCCCATGCGGACATCAGCACGATGGAGGGCTTCACCCAGGTGGGATCGAGCAACCACTGGGGACCCTGGATCCCGACTGCCGCCAGCGCCTTGTTGATGGCGCCCTGGTTGCCGTTCAGCAGCAGCAGGAAGACTGCCGCCGTTGCCACCACGGGCGTCATCTTGGGCAGGTAGTAGATGACACGGAAGATGCCCGCCCCCCGCCGCACCGAGTTCAACAGCATGGCGATCAGCAGCGCCATCGCCACCTCCACGGGCACCGCCATGACGGCGTATGTGAAGGTATTGCCCAGAGCCAACAGCACCCGGGGGTTGTCGATGAGTTGCGCGTAGTTCGCGGCACCGACGGGCGCCATCGTGTTGGTCACCAGGTCGTAGTTGGTGAACGACAACACCGCGCTCCAGCTCATGGAGATGACGGTGAAGATCAGGAAGCCGACGATCCACGGGCTGATGAACAACAGCCCGGCCAGCGCTTCCCGCTTGTTGAACTTCTCTGCTTTGCGGGGTGAACCGCGTCTCCTGCGTCCCAGGATCCCCCGGGCCCCCATCCCCGCCGCGTGAGCGTGCTCCTCGGTTGCCGGCATCATGTAGCCCGAGCCCGGTGTCGTCATCCCGCATCCCCTTCTCGTTACCCGGTCAAGACCCGCAAGGGGGCTTCGGGAACCAGCCCCGAATCAGCCGCCGCATTCTCGGATGGTAAGTGAGCTTTCGACCCCCCGCAGGGATTTGGTTCCATTCCACCGGCGCCTCCGGTTGGCTAGGCTCGTCGCAGAAGCGAACCAGCCCACGAGGAGCAACTGACCATGCACTACACCCAACTCGGCCGAACCGGGGCCCGCGTCTCCCGCCTGGTGCTGGGAACCATGAACTTCGGCCCCCAAACCGAGGAGGCGGATGCCCACGCCATCCTGGATGCCGCGCTGGATGCTGGCGTGAACTTCATCGATACCGCCAACGTCTACGGAGGTGCCGAGCACCGCGGCTGGACCGAGGAAATCCTCGGACGCTGGCTGGCGAAGTCCGGGCGGCGCGACCAGGTGGTGCTGGCCACCAAGGTGTTCGGCACCATGAGCGAGCGACCCAACGACTCAAAGCTGTCGGCCTACCACATCCGCCGCGCCGTCGAGGCCTCGCTGCGGCGCCTCCAGACCGACCACATCGATTTGTACCAGATGCACCATGTGGACCGGAACACGCCGTGGGACGAGGTCTGGCAGGCCATGGACACGCTCGTGGCGCAGGGCAAGGTGTCCTACGTCGGAAGCTCGAACTTCGCCGGTTGGCACATCGCGGCCGCGTGTGAGGCCGCCCGGGCGCGAGGGTCGCTGGGGTTGGTGAGCGAGCAGTCGCTCTATCATCTGGCCGCGCGCGACATCGAGCTCGAGGTGTTGCCCGCCGCCGGCCACTACGGGCTGGGGGTCATCCCATGGTCCCCGCTCGGTGGCGGCTTGTTGGGTGGGGTCCTGAAAAAGGCGGAGGAGGGGCGCCGGACGGATGAGCGCATGCTCAAGCAGGTGGAGCAACGCCGCCCCCAGCTGCAGCGCTGGGAGGACTTCTGCTCCGCTCGGGGTCAGGCGCCCGGCGACGTGGCATTGGCGTGGCTGCTCCACCAGGACGGTGTCACCGGTCCCATCATCGGCCCCCGCACCATGGACCAGCTCGAGGGCGCACTCCGCGCGCTGGAGATCGAACTCGGGCAGGAGGCCCTGGCCGAGCTGGATGAGATTTTCCCCGGCCCCGGCGGTCCCGCCCCGGAGGCCTACGCCTGGTGAGCCCGAGGCCGCCGGGATCCCGGCGGCCACTCACGACTACTTGGCGGCGGCGCGGCGCTTGTTCAGGAGGTCGAAGGCCACGGCAAGCAGCAGGACGAGGCCCTTGACCACTTGCTGGGTGGGGCTTTCCACGCCCAGCAGCTGCATTCCGTTGGTCATCACGGCCATGATCATGCCGCCGATGATGGCGCCCACCACCGTGCCCACGCCCCCCGTGACCGCGGCGCCGCCGATGAAGCAGGCAGCGATGGCGTCGAGTTCGAACATGTTGCCCGCCCCCGGTTGGGCACCATTGGACCGCGACGAATACACCACGCCGGCGATGCCGGTGAGCAGCCCCATGTGGACGTAGACGCTGAAGATGGTGCGCGAGACCTTCACGCCGGAGAGTCGGGCTGCGTTGATGTTGCCGCCGATCGCGTAGACGTGGCGGCCGTACACGGTGGATTTCGAAACGAACGAGTACACCAGGATCAAAGCGGCCACGATCACCAGGACGATGGGCAGGCCTCGGCTGCTGGCGAGCTGCCACGCGAAGAACATGACCAATGCACCCACCGCCACCATCTTGCCCACCAGGATCCACCAGGGGCTGACGGACTGCTCGTACCTCAGACGCTGGGAGCGGGTGCGCAGGGTGTTGACCACGTAACCGGCAACGGCGAACGCGCCGATCAGGACGGTGAAGGCGTCGAAGCCGTCCCCTCCGAGGAGGCCGTTGAGGAACCCTGTGGCGATCTGCTGGTACTCCGCGGTCATGGGGGACAGCGAGATGGAGCCCAGCACCATGTAGGTGGCGCCGCGGAACAGGAGCATGCCCGAGAGCGTCACGATGAAGCCGGGAATGCCCACGTATGCCACCCAGAAGCCGTGCCAGGCCCCGATCAGCAGGCCGGTGACGATGCCGGCGACCACCGCAACCCACCACGGCATGGACATCTTGACCACCAACGTGGCCGCCACCGCGCCAACGAGCGCCACGACCGAGCCCACCGAGAGATCGATGTGGCCGACGACGATCACGAACAGCATCCCGATCGCGAGGATCAGGATGTAGGAGTACTGCAGCACGATGTTGGTCACGTTGCCGGGACTGAGCAGCAACCCGTTGGTCCAGATCTGGAACAGCAGCACGATGGCCACGAGCGCCACGAAGATGCCGCTCTGCCGCATGCTGCCCGAGAGCATGGTTCTGAACGTGGCCATCACACGGCCTCCCTTTCCCTGGTCATGAGACGCATGAGGTTCTCCTGGTTGGCTTCCTCGCGGGGCATCTGCCCCGTGATGCGGCCGTAGGCCAGGGCGTAGATCCGGTCACAGATGCCCAGCAGCTCCGGCAGCTCGGAGGAGATCACGATGACACCCTTGCCCTGGTCCGCGAGTTCGTTGATGATCGTGTAGATCTCGTACTTGGCGCCGACGTCGATGCCGCGGGTGGGTTCGTCGAGGATGAGCACTTCCGGCTGGGTCATCATCCACTTGGACAGGGCCACCTTTTGCTGGTTGCCGCCCGAGAGGTTGCCGACGATGGTCATCACCGTGGGCGTCTTGATGCGCATCGATTTTCGGTAGCGCTCGGCCTGCACGATCTCCTCGTTGGCATCCACCACCCCGCGTCGCGTCAGGCGGTGCAGGGATGCAGCTGAGATGTTGCGCCGGACATCGTCGATCAGGTTGAGCCCGAAGCGCTTGCGGTCCTCGGTGGCATACGCGATGCCGGTGGCGATGGCCTCCGCGGCCGTCCTCATCCGTACCTCCTGCCCTCTCAGGAAGGCGCGCCCGCTGGTCTTGGTACCCCACGACTCGCCGAAGACGCTCATGGCCAGCTCAGTGCGGCCGGCGCCCATGAGCCCGGCGATGCCCACGATCTCGCCGGCGCGGACGTCGAAGTTGGCGTCGTCGATGACCAGGCGCCCGGGAATGCTCGGATGCAGGACCGACCAGTTCTCGACCCTGAACAACTCGTCGCCGATGCTCGGAGTGTGTTCGGGGTAGAGATGCTGCAGGTCGCGGCCGACCATGCCACGGATGATCCGCTGCTGGTTCATCTCCGGTCCGCTGGGGATCGTCTCGATGGTCATGCCGTCGCGCAGGATCGTGGTGGCGTCGGCGATGGAGATGATCTCGCCGAGTTTGTGGGAGATCATGATCGACGTGATGCCCTGATCCTTGAGTTGCCGGAGCAGCCCGAGGAGGTGGGCCGAATCGGTGTCGTTGAGTGCGGCGGTGGGTTCGTCGAGGATCAGGAGGCGGACCTCCTTGGACAGGGCCTTGGCGATCTCCACGAGTTGCTGCTTGCCGACGCCGATGTCCATGATCCGCGTCGTGGGGTTCTCGTTGAGCCCGACGCGGTCGAGCAGTTCGCCCGCCCGCCGGTTGACCTCGTCCCAGTTGATCCGCCCGCGCTCGGTCACCTCGTTGCCGAGGAAGATGTTCTCGGCGATCGAGAGGGTGGGCACCAGTGCCAGTTCCTGGTGGATGATGACGATTCCGACGTCCTCCGACTGGTTGATGTCGCCGAATCTTCGGACCTCACCGTCAAAGAGGATCTCGCCCTCGTAGGTGTTGTGGGGATAAACACCGGAGAGCACCTTCATCAGGGTGGACTTCCCGGCGCCGTTCTCGCCGCAGATGGCGTGGATCTCGCCTTGCGTCACCTGGAGGGTGACGTTGGCGAGGGCCTTGACGCCCGGGAATTCCTTCGTGATGTCGCGCATCTCGAGGATCACGTTGCCCATGTGGTTGCCTTTCGGGGTCGGCGGGCGTGCGGGCACGCCCGCCGACCAGCGGGTGGGAAGATCAGGCCACGCCCGAGTCGACCTGGTCCTGCGTCCAGTAGCCGGTGTCCACCAGGGCCTCGGTGACGTTGTCCTGGGTGACGGTGACCACGTCGAGCAGGTAGGACGGCACCACCTTGACGCCGTTCTCGTAGGTCTCGGTGTCGTTGGCCTCGGGCTCCTCGCCTTCCAGCAGGGACACGGCCGCCCGGACGGCCTGCTCGGCCAGGTCGCGGGTGTCCTTGAAGATGGTGGAGTACTGCACGTCGTCGTTGATCAGCTTGACCGAAGCGATCTCCGCGTCCTGCCCGGTGACGATCGGCATGTCCGGAGGCGAGTAGCCAGCGTTCTGGAGTGCCGTGATGATGCCGCGAGACAAGCCGTCGTAGGCAGACAGCACGCCATGGATCTCGGTGCCGTCGCTGTAGTTGGCCGTGAGCAGGTCCTCCATCCGCCTCTGGGCGGTCTCCTGCTGCCACCGCAGAATGGCGGCGCGCTCGATGTCGGTCTGGCCGGACGGGACCACAAGCTTGCCCGAGTCCATCATCGGCTGGATCACCTCCATGGCGCCGTCGAAGAAGAAGTGGGCGTTGTTGTCGTCCAGCGACCCGGCGAACAGCTCGACGTTGAAGGGGCCGGCCTCGTCGGTCTCCGCCCCGGATTCGTCGAGGAGTCCCAGACCGGTCAGC
>CAZPSO010000132.1:0-7400 GCA_964588895.1 uncultured Tessaracoccus sp. | reverse complement strand
GGCCGACAGGTAGCCGATGACGGCGTCGAACCAGACGTAGATCCGCTTCATGGGGTGCTCGCTCCACCCCTCCAGCGGGACGGGCACCCCCCAGTCCAGGTCGCGCGTGATGGCGCGGGGACGGATCTCCTTGAGCAAGTTGTGGCTGAACTTCAGCACGTTGGGACGCCAGTCGGAGCGTGATTCGAGCCATTCGGCCAGCTTGTCGGCCACCTTGGGCAGGTCGAGGAAGAAGTGCTCGGTCTCCACGAACTCCGGGGTCTCCCCGTTCGTCCGCGACTTCGGGTTGATCAGGTCCGCCGGGTCCAGCTGGTTGCCGCACTTGTCGCACTGGTCTCCCCGGGCGTTGTCGTAGCCGCAGAGGGGGCAGGTGCCCTCGATGAACCGGTCCGGCAAGGTGCGCCCGGTGGACGGGGAGATGGCACCCATCTGGGTCTGGGCCACGATGTAGCCGTTGTCGTACAGCGCGGTGAACATCTCCTGCACCACGCGGTAGTGGTTGGGGGTGGTGGTGCGGGTGTAGAGGTCGTAGGACAGTCCCAAGCCCTGCAGGTCGGTGGCGATGATGCGGTGGTACTTGTCGGCGCACTCGCGGGCGCTCAGGCCCTCGGCCTCGGCCTTGACCTGGATGGCGGTGCCGTGCTCGTCGCTGCCGGAGACCATCAGCACGTCATGGCCGCGCATCCGCATGAACCGGGAGAACACGTCGGAGGGCACCCCGAAACCGGAGACATGACCGATATGACGGGGACCGTTGGCGTAGGGCCAGGCCACTGCAGCAAGAACGTCAGCACACATGGGGTGCATCCTATCGCTGTCGCCGCTGGTTGCCCGACTCACGTGAGCGCGGCGAACCGCAGCTTCCAGCCTGCGGGCAGCTTCTGCCAGAGCGAGAACCGCAGGTGGTCTCCCTGCTGCCAGCGCATTCCCACCAGGCCCGGACCGTACTCGTCGACGCCGAGCACCTCGAAGTCTTCGCCCGTGGGCTCCCACGCGCCGTGGGCCACGAAGTCGTGGTGCAAGTAGCCGGCCAACCGCTCTGCGTCGCTGCGGACGTCGTCGGCCAGGATCTCGCGCGTGAGCCCCACCAGGGCCGCCCTGGTGCGGGGAGAGACGCCGCCCGGCATGGGGGCCTCCTCCGGCTCCCCGAAGCTGAACAGGTCCGGCTCCTCGTGGCGGGCGCCGACGTCGAACGCCTCGGCGCGGGCGGTGGGCAGCGAGTCGGGGAACCCGGGGCCGGCGTCGAAGTCGCGGCCCGCCTGGAACGCGACCGCCACCGACCGCGCCAGCTCGTCCGCCCTCTCGTTCATGCGGTGCCCCGAGTGGCCCTTGACCCACTCGAACGTCACGTCACGACCCTTCAGCGCCTCGTCGAGCTGCTTCATCAGCTCCACGTTCAGCACCGGCTTGCCGTCGCCCTTCTTCCAACCACGACGCTTCCAGCCCGGCATCCACTTGGTCACCGAGTTGATCACGTATTGCGAGTCACACAGCACCTTCAGCGGCTGGTCGGCTCCGGCGGTGGACTGGAGCAGGTCGAGCACGGCCATCAGCTCGCCCATGTTGTTGGTGCCGTGCGGCCACCCGCCTGCCGCCCACACCTCGTCGGAGATGTACCACGCCCATCCTGCCGGTCCGGGGTTGGACAGGGCGGATCCGTCGGCGGCGGCAACAATCATGGAGGCGATTATGCCCCAGCCCCCCAGCCCCGAATTCACTGCCCGGCCACCTTGCGTTAACCTTCGGGTGTGGTAATCCATCCCGGACCACCGAAGGGGCCGCTCAAGGCGACGCCCGACTTTCTTGGACCCGATCGGACCTGGCATCTGGTCTTCGGCTTCATCTTCGCCGTGACCATCCTTGCCTTCACCGTGTGGTCGCTCGGCTACATCGACCAATCCCGGCTGTGGCTCACCTTGCTGACCGCCACGGCGTTGGGCATGTTCATGGCCTTCAACATCGGTGGCAACGACGTGGCCAATTCGTTTGGCACCTCCGTCGGCTCGGGCACCCTCACCATGAAGCAGGCCTTGCTCGTGGCCGCGGTCTTCGAGGTCAGCGGAGCCGTGTTGGCCGGCGGCAACGTCACCGAGACCGTGCGCAGCGGAATCGTGGATCTCTCCCAGATGGCCCTGGAGCCGATGGATTTCGTGTTCATCATGATGGCCGCGCTGCTGGGCGCCTCCCTGTGGATCATGGTGGCCACCCGGTTCGGGCTGCCCGTCTCCACCACCCACTCCATCATCGGCGCCATCGTGGGTGCCTCGATGATGCTGGGCTGGGTCACCGGGCAGGGCACCCTGCAGCTGATCCAGTGGGACCAGCTCGGGCAGATCGCGGTCTCCTGGGTGCTGTCACCCCTGCTCGGCGGTGTGGTGGCCTACCTCTTGTTCAGCCTGATCCAGCGCCATGTGCTGCTGTACAACCAGCGGGCGGAACAGAAACTGCGGGAGGTCAACGCCGAACTGGTCGCCCATCGCGACCGCCACCGCAACGAGTTCAGCCGTCTGACGGAACTGCAACAAATTGCCTACACCAACAAACTGATGCGCGACTCCGAGCTGGCGCGCCACCCCGAGATCGATCCCTCGCTGCTGGAATCGGACTACTACAAGGAGCTCAAGAGGATCGACAAGCGGGCCGACGAGATCCGCTCCCACCGGGCGTTGATGGTCTGGGTGCCATTGCTGGGGGCCTTCGGAGCCGTGGTGCTGGGCTCCATGCTCGTCGTCAAGGGCATGGGCAACACCGATTTCGAGATCTCCACGCTGTCGCTGGTCCTCATCCTGGCCATGGTGGCATCGGCGGCGTGGCTGGCACTGTTCATGTTCGCGCAGTCCTTGCAGGGCAAGCAGTTGTCACGCGCCACGTTCACGCTGTTCAGCTGGATGCAGGTCTTCACCGCCTGCGCGTTCGCCTTCAGCCACGGCTCCAATGACATCGCCAACGCCGTCGGCCCCTTCGCCGCCGTCCTCGACGTCCTGCGAGCCGGCGAGGTCAACCCCACCGCGGTGGTGCCGGGCCCAGTGCTGCTGGCCTTCGGCATCTCGCTGGTGGTGGGATTGTGGTTCGTCGGGCGGGCCGTGATCCACACCGTCGGCGAGGGGCTGACCAAGATCCACCCGGCCTCGGGGTTCGCGGCCGAGCTCGCCGCGGCCGCGGTGGTGATGGCCGCCACCGTGGCGGGGCTGCCCGTCAGCTCCACCCACATCCTGATCGGCGCGGTGCTGGGCGTGGGGCTGGTCAACCGGGCGGCCAACTGGCGCCTGATGCGCCCGATTTTCCTGGCCTGGGTGATCACCCTGCCAGTGGCGGCCGGGATCGGCGCCGTCGGCGTCCTGGCGCTGCGCGCGATCTTCTAGGAGGCGCCTACCCCCTGCGGGCCGCGGCGAAGGCCGGCTTGATCAAGCCGTCGGCCAGGGCCACGCGCTCGTCGTGGTGCAGGAACGCCGCCTCCATCGCATTGATGGTGGTGGTGCGGATCTCCCGCAGTCCCCACCCGAACTCCTCCGTCAGCCGGTGGTACTCGCGGCTCATGGTGGTCCCGCTCATCAGGCGGTTGTCGCAATTGATGGTGACGTTGAATCCCAACCGGTACAACACGTCGACCGGGTGCTCGCGCAGCGTGGCGGCGATGCCGGTCTGCAGGTTGGAGCTCGGCGAGACCTCCAGCGGGATCCGGTGGTCCCGGACGGCGTGGGCGACGTGGCCCAGGACCGGGCGCTCAGCGCTGAAGTCGATGTCCTCGACGATCCGCACGCCATGCCCGATGCGATGGGCACCGCACACCTGGACGGCCTCCCACACCGACTCCACGCCCGCCGCTTCGCCCGCATGGATGGTGATGTTGGCGTTGCTGCGGCGAAGGTACTGGAAGGCCTCCAGGAACCGGGCCGGGGGGAATCCGTCCTCGGCACCGGCGATGTCGAAGCCGCAGACCGAATCATCGCGGTACCTCACGACCAGCTCCGCGATGTCCACGCGGGGCTCGGCGTGCCGCATGGAGGTGAGAATCTGCTGCACCACGATGGCTTGGCCCGCGGCCTCCGCCTCGGCCATGCCTTGGGCAATTCCGTCGCGCACCGCTGAGACCGCCTGCTCCAGGCTGAGCCCCTGCTGCTGGTGCTGCTCGGGCGCCCACCTGGCCTCGGCATAGACCACGCCGTCGGCGGCCTGGTCCAGCACGAACTCCTTCGCCACACGGATCAACTGGTCACGGGACTGCATGGCGGCGACGGTGTGGTCGAAGGTCTCGAGGTAGCGCACCAGGGTGCCCGAGTCGGCCGCCTCAAAGAACCAGCGGCGCAAGTCCTCAGGGTCCGTCGTGGGGAGTTCATGCCCATTCTCGCCGCAGTGCTCGATCACCGTGGCGGGGCGCAGCCCGCCGTCGAGGTGGTCGTGGAGGGCCACTTTCGGCAGGGCCCGGATCTCGTCCAAAGTCAACATGGCCTCATCGTAGGGGTGGGAGGATGGCAGCATGACTCGAAAAGCTGTTGTGACGGGAGCAAGTTCCGGCATCGGGGCGGCCACCGCACGCCGGTTGGCTGACCTGGACTACCACGTGATCTGCGCCGCAAGACGCGTCGACCGGATCGAGGCGCTCGCCGGCGAAATCGGCGGCACCGCCGTGGCGTGCGACGTCACCTCCGACGCCGACGTCGCGGCCCTTGCCGACGCCGTGGGAACCGAGTTGGACGTCCTGGTCAACAACGCAGGGGGCGCGTTCGGCCTGGAACCGGTGGCGGAGGCCGACCTGGCCGCCTGGTCACGGATGTTCGAGGTCAACGTCGTGGGCACCGGTCGCGTCACCCGCGCCCTGCTGCCCGCCCTGGTGGCGGCCCGTGGTGCGGTGGTGTTCGTCACCTCCACCGCGGCGGAGACCACCTACGAGGGTGCCGCCGGTTACTGCGGCGCCAAGGGCGCCCAGCGGGCCGTGGCCGAGGCGCTGCGCCTGGAGATCGTCGGACAACCCGTGCGGGTCCTGGAGGTTTCTCCGGGCATGGTGCACACCGAGGAGTTCTCCCTGGTGCGCTTCGACGGTGACCAGGCCAAGGCTGACCAGGTCTATGAAGGTGTGGATTCTCCCCTCATGGCCGACGACATCGCCGACTGCATCACCTTCATGGTCACCCGGCCGCCGCACGTCAACATCGATCGTCTGGTGGTGCGACCCCGCGCGCAGGCCGCCAACCACAAGGTGCATCGCGTCCGGACCTGAGGCGAGCTAGGCTGGTGGGCTGGAGGTGCACTTTTGGCTCACGACCCGGCCCCCATGCGGAACCGTCCCACAGACGTGGAGACCACGCCACGTTGGCAGGAAGTCCTGCATCAACTGTTGCCCGACGAGACCGCCCGGCCCCAACTCACGCCGGTGCCAGCCCCACCCGTCCTGCCGACACCCCAGGACGACGGTGTCGGCCGGGCCCTGGCGCTGCGCGTCGAACGCGCCCGCGGCAGTTGGGTCTCGCTCCGGATGCTGAGCCAGGACGGCGGCCGCTGGGTGACCACCGGCTGCACCTGGCAGGGCCTGGCCCAGGACCTGCGAAACGAGTACCGCCCGGCGCACAAGGCGGCCTTGCGGGGGGTGCTGGCCACTCGTGCCAACCCCCACCACCAAATGCTGGCCACCCTCGCCATCGGCGAGCTCACGCCCCAGATGTGGGCCGCCCTGGCCCATGCCGTTGACGCCGGGGTCGAACTGCTGGACCTGGACCACCATCCGGTGGGGTTGGCCGTCTTCTCGGCCGAACTACGCCTGCGTCCCGAAGGCGATCAGGTGGTGCTGGGCCCGGTCCTGGCGCCCACGGCCGATGAAGAGGTCCACCACACGCTGTTGGGCAGCCCGGTCCACGGGGCGCTGGTCGACGACGGTGCCCGCGTGCGCATGGGGCCGTTCCAGCCGCCGCTACTGCCCCTGCAGAGCAACTTCCTCACCCACGGCAGCGTCCGCATCCCGGGCACGGACCTGGAGGAGCTCAGCGGCTGGATTGCCGCGTTGCAGGTCCATGGCACGATCGCGGTGGACGAGCGCATCAGCCTGCCGGAGCCGGCCCGCGCCCGTTTGGTGATCGAACTGTCCCCCGCCGTCGATCCTGCTGTGGCAGCGGTGGCGAACGTCACCGTGCGCTACGGCGAGAGGGAGGAGTCCGCCTGGCAGGATCCGGCCGTGCGGGAGCGCCTCCTGGGCGATCTTCCCACCCACCTGAAGACCGCCGGCGACCTCAGTCCCACCCAGTTCGGAGCCCTCTTGGAGTGGCTCTCCCGACAAACCCATGTCGACCACGAACTCCAGGGCGGACTCCAGCCACCCCGGAGGTCCGTGGATGCTCCCGTGATCCGATTGGGGCTGGACGGCGAGTGGGACTGGTTCGATCTGGAGGTGCGGGTCACCGTCGGCGAGGAGGAGGTCCCGCTGCCGGAACTGCTGGCCGCGCTCGAGGCCGATGCGGAGGAGCTGATCCTGCCGTCGGGCACCTGGTTCAGCCTGCGGGACCCGGCCCTCGACGACATGCGTCGCCTCCTGCAGGAGGCCCGGCACCTGAGCGTCGACGGCCCGGGCCGTCTGCGGTTGCGGATGGAGCACGCCACCATCTGGGAGGAACTGGAGGAGCTTGGCGTGGTCCAACGCCAATCCGCCGGCTGGCGCAGTGCCGTGGAAGACCTCCTGGCCGCCGATGACCTGCCGGTTCCCGCAGTCCCACAGGGCCTGACTGCCACCTTGCGCCCCTACCAGGCCACCGGACACGCCTGGCTGGATCTGCGGTGGCGCTCCCGGCTGGGAGGGATTCTGGCCGACGAGATGGGCCTGGGAAAGACCGTGCAGGCGCTGGCGCTGCTGTTGGGCGTGGCGGAGCGGGGTCAAGCCAAACACCCGGCGCTGGTGGTGGCCCCGGCGTCGGTGCTGGGCACCTGGGCCTCAGAGGCCGCCCGCTTCGCCCCGGGCCTGGATGTGGTCATCCTCACCGACACGGGCAAGCGCCGCGGCACCAGCGTGGCCGAGTCCATCCGCTCAGCTGATCTGGTGGTCACCAGCTACACCCTGCTGCGGCTCGAGGCGGACGAGTACGCGGACCTGGAGTTCTCGACGGTGCTGCTCGACGAGGCCCAGTTCGTCAAGAACCGGCAGTCCGTCACCTACAAGGCGGTGCGCAGGTTGCGCGCCCACGCCAAGTTCGCCATGACCGGCACCCCGCTGGAAAACAACCTCATGGACCTGTGGAGCCTGCTGTCGATCACCAGCCCCGGGCTGTTCCCCGACCCGCGCCGCTTCGACCAGGTCTACCGAAGGCCCATCGAGGCCGGTGACAGAGAACCCCTGACCAGGTTGCTGCGCCGCATCCGGCCGCTGGTGCTGCGTCGCACCAAGGAGCAGGTGGCCAGCGAACTGCCCCCCAAGCAGG
>CAZPSO010000131.1:4193-7425 GCA_964588895.1 uncultured Tessaracoccus sp. | reverse complement strand
GGTCCCGGGAACGCGTTACTTGCCCGGCCCCATTACGATGCTGTCAACTTCGGAATACGCCCGACGCAGATCCGTTTGACCCCAGGAGGCCCGCCTTGGTGACCATGAGCGACGTGGCAAAGCAGGCCGGAGTCTCCACCATGACCGTGTCCAACGTCGTCAACGGGCGCCCCAAGGTCAGTGCGCGGACACGTGAGCGCGTCCTGGAGGTGATGGCGGAGCTGGGCTACCAGATGAACCTGACCGCCAGGAACCTGCGCGCCGGCCGGACGAATTCCATCGCCCTGGTGGTTCCCAACTTCAGCGGTTTTTTTGGAGAGTTGGCTGACCAGATGGGCGAGATGCTGGCGGAGTCACAGCGTTCCCTGGTCCTGGAGAGCACGTATGCCCGCGCCGACATCGAGCGCGCAGCGATGCTGTCCATGTCCAGGCTCAGCATGCACGACGGGGCCATCATCGCGGTGTCGGGCCTCAGCTACCAGGAGATCTCGGAGATTCGACCGCAGGTCCCGGTGGTCCTGCTGAGCGAGCGCCAGATGCCGGACGAGTTCAACCACGTCCAGCTGGACAACGTGGAGGGTGCCAAGATGGCCACGGCCCACCTCGTCGAGCGGGGGGCCAGACGGGTGGCGATGCTGGGCGGGTCGTACAACCGCGAGGAGGACATGTCCTTCCAGCGCCGCAAGGGCTGGGAGCAGGCACTGCTCGAAAGCGGTCTTGAGCCCGATCCAGACCTGGTGGCGCCGCTGACGCGCTTCTCGGCGGATGAGGCCATGGAAGCCTTCGCCGACCTGTTGGCCCGGGAACAGCCGGACGCCGTCTTCTGTGTCACCGACGTGGCAGCACTGGGAGCACTGGCCGCCATGCGCGAAGCGGGCCTTGCCGCCCCTCAGGACGTGCAAGTGGCAGGGTTCGACAACATGAACTCCTCACGGTTCACCCCGGCAGGTGGGCTGACCACCGTCGGCCCCCGCCGCCGCGCGGTGGCCACCCACGCCATCGACCTGATCACCCGACTCCTGGACGATCCCACGACCACTCCGGAGCACGTGACCGTGCCTGCGGTGCTCGTGCAGGGTGTGACCACCAAGGCGGAATGAGTGGGGCCAACCCCGCCCGCCCGTGCGGGCGGATGCTTGGCGACGGGTTCTCTGGGGCAGCTTCACCAAGGCCGCGGTGGCTTCGGCGCGTGCCTGCAGCAGGTCCTCGATGCGCATCCCCCTTTTCGGACGCCTTGCTGTTGCTCGATTCCCACTTGACATGGTGTTTCGTCCCGCCGCAGGTGGGAGCTAGGTTGATCGATAAAAAATCTTTCCGAAAATGCTTGACATTGGGTAGTCGTCGTCCCTAGTTTGGGGTACGCCGAAACAAACAAGCGGTCTGAAACCCACCGGGTACTGAGACCACAACGACGCGGAAGTCCCGTTGTTTCAGCGATGAATCATGACCCCAATGAGGAGGCAATTTTCATGAAGGACACTCGAACCCGATTCCGGGGCTGGCGCCCGATGGTGGCTGCGCTATCCGCAGCGGCGCTCCTGGCAGCGTGCGGCGGCGGTGGCGGCGGTGGCTCCGAAGGACCCGGCGAAGACCTGGATGCCGAAGGCAGCTCGACAGCCATGACCGACTACGCCGCGGGAGACCAGTTCAGGGCCCAGGAACCGGTGGAGTTCTCCATCCTGTGGACCGACTGGCCCGCCACTCCCGTGGAGGACTCGTGGATCCTCTTCGACGAGATCGAGGAGCGCACCAACGTGCGCCTGAACCTGACCCACATCCCCTTCAGCGACCATCAGGAGAAGCGGAGCCTGCTGATCAGTGCCGGCGAAGCTCCGGACATCATCCCGCTGGTCTACACCGGGGAGGAGGAACAGTGGGCGGCCAGTGGTGCCGCACTGCCCATCAGTGAGTACGAAGACCACATGCCCCACTTCCAGAATTATGTGGACGAGTGGGATACCCGCGACATGGTCGACAACCTCCGGCAGGCCGATGGCAAGTACTACATGATGCCTGGCCTCCAGGAGGTCTCGGTTCCGGTCTTCAGCCTCATCATCCGCAAGGACATCTTCGACGAGGTGGGCGCACCGCACCCCGAGTCATGGGATGACCTGCGTACGGGACTGGAACTGATCAAGGAGGCTTACCCCGACAGCCTGCCCCTGGCCGACGGATTCGAGGGCGGCTCCATGCTCAACTACGCGGCCCACCCGTTCGGCACCGTCGGCGGCTGGGGCTACGGACGTGGCGTGATGTTCGACGAGGAATCCGACCAGTTCGTCTACGCCGGCACCTCCGATGAATACAGGGACATGGTGCAGTACTTCCGGGAGCTGGCCGATGCCGGCCTGCTGGACACCGAGTCCTTCACGGAGACCAACGATGGCGCCGGTACCGTGCAGGAGAAGTTTGCCGCCGGCGAGGTGTTCGCTGCCTCCGGTGCAGCAGGGACCGTGAACGAGTTTGCCGTCGCCCTGGACCAGACCGTCGGCGAAGGCAATTACGAGCTCCTGCAGGTGGCACCGCCGGCCGGTCCGGCTGGAGCGATCGTGGAACCCCGGAACTTCTGGCACGGCTTCATGATCACCTCGCAGGCTGCAGAGGATCCTGACTTCCTGACCCTCCTGCAGTTCCTGGATTGGCTCTACTACAGCCCCGAGGCGCGGGAACTCGTGCAATGGGGTGTCGAGGGCGAGACGTACACCAAGGACAACGGGCAGTACACGCTGGATCCCAACCACTCCTACGAGTCCAACAACCTCAACGTGGGGGCGGAGACCGACATCCAGGTGGACCTCGGCTTCGGCAGCCACGTGCTGGCCGGTGCCACCGAGTCGAGGGAGTTGAAGGAGTCCTACAACACCGAGCAGTTCGTGGAGTACATCGACGCGGTGCTCTCGAACCGGACACCTCGGGACCCGTTCCCGCCGGCTCCGTTCACCGAGGACGAGCTGGAACGTGCCTCACTGCTGTCCACCCCGCTGAAGGACACGGTGGATACCAACACCCTGGCCTTCATCGTGGGCCAGCGGGACCTCAGCGAGTGGGACGCCTACGTCGCCGAGGTGGAGGCCGGTGGTCTGAGTGACTACCTCGATCTCGTCAACGGCGCTTACCAGCGCTTCGCCGACGAGAACTCATAGTCACCACTCGCACAGAACCTGTGGTGGGGGGGGGGGGGGGGGGGGGCCCCCCCCCGGGGGGGGGCCCACCCAGGAAAAACAGAAGAAGA
>CAZPSO010000131.1:0-4183 GCA_964588895.1 uncultured Tessaracoccus sp. | reverse complement strand
ACCCCACAAGAGGGTGTGGTGGGTGCACCTGTTTCCCCCCCCCACCACAGGGGAAGGATCACTGCATGTCAACGGATTCGATGACACCGACGTCTCTACCGACGCAGACCAACGTTCCCCCCGCAACGCAGAAGAGCCCGGCGCCCAGGCGCAAGGCGTCATGGCGGGTGGCCCTGCGTCGTGACTGGCCCCTGTATGCGATGGCGGTGCCGCCCCTGATCTTCCTGTTCATCTTCCGCTATCTTCCGATGGCCGGCAACGCCATCGCCTTCCGCCGTTTCAGGCCAGGCGGGTCGATCTTCGGCGAGGACTTCGTCGGCATGCGCTACGTCGACATGTTCATCAACGACCCGAAGTTCTGGGCAGTCTTCACCAACACCGCCATCCTGGGCGGGCTCGCCCTGCTCGTGACATTCCCCTTGCCGATCGTCTTGGCGCTGCTACTCAACGAGGTGCGGGGCCGGGTCTTCAAACGGACCGTGCAGTCCATCACCTATCTGCCCCACTTCCTCTCGATCGTCATCGTGGCGGGCATGGTGCTCCAGCTGCTCTCCCTGCAGGGCACCATCAACCAGGTCATCACATTCTTCGGCGGCGAGGCCATCCCCTTCATCCAGCGCGCGGACTGGTTCCGGGCGATCTACGTGGGCTCCGAGGTCTGGCAGACCGTCGGCTGGGGCACCATCCTGTATCTGGCGGCTCTCAGCACCATCGACGACAACCTCTACGAGGCCGCGAAGATCGACGGGGCCAACCGATGGCGGCAGACGTGGCACGTCACCCTGCCTGGGATCCAGCCGATGATGATCACGCTGCTGATCCTGAACATCGGCACCTTCCTCAACGTCGGCTTCGAGAAGGTCCTGTTGCTCTACAACCCCCTCACGTACCCGACGGCGGACGTCATCTCCACCTACCTGTACCGGGTGGGGCTGATCGCCAACAACTTCAGCTACGCCGCCGCGATCGGCCTGTTCCAGGCGATCATCGGCCTGGTGATGATCATGACCGCGAACCTTGTCTCGCGCCGAGTGGTGGGAGCGAGTCTGTGGTGACCACATCCAGGGGCGTCTTTCGATTTGGTGCCAAGAAGCAGACGCCGCGTCCGGTGGGCCCCAAGGACTCCACGGGCTACAAGGTGTTCACGGCCGTTAACGTCGTCGTGCTCCTGTTGATCTGCGCCGTCACCCTCTACCCGTTCATCACCGTCCTGGCCCAGTCGTTCTCCAGCGTCGGGGCAATTCGTGCCGGACAGGTCAACCTGCTGCCCGTCGACTTCAACATCGACACGTACAAGGCGGTGGCGCAGAACCGGATGTTCTGGATCAACTACCGCAACACGGTGCTCTACACCGTGGTGGGCACCACGATCGCCATGGCACTGACCGCCACGATGGCTTTCGTGCTGTCCAAGAAGCACCTTCGGGGGCGGGGCGTCCTGATCGGGATCGTCGTGTTCACCATGTTCTTCAACGGCGGACTGATTCCCAACTACGTCCTCATCTCCTCGCTCGGGTTGCTGAACTCGATGTGGGCGGTGGTGCTGCCGCCAGCCATTTCTGTGTTCAACCTGCTGGTCATGAAGTCCTTCTTCGAGAACCTGCCCCATGAACTGGAGGAGGCGGCGCAGATCGACGGGCTGGGCTGGTTCGGAATCTACGTGCGTATCACCCTGCCGCTTTCCAAGGCGGTGCTGGCCACCATGACGCTGTTCTACTCCGTGCAGTACTGGAATGACTGGTTCAATGCGTTCATCTATCTGGACCAGCGGGAACTGTTCCCGGTGACACTGTTCCTGCGCAACCTGATAGCCGGCGCCACTTCCACCGTCACCGAGGGGGCGGCGGCCACCGGTGCTGCGACGGAGGCGATCTCCGCCAACATCCAGTCGGTCACCATGATCCTGACGCTGCTTCCCATCCTCTGCGTCTATCCATTCGTCCAGCGCTACTTCGTCTCCGGGGTCATGCTGGGCTCCATCAAGGGGTGAGTCGACGTGACGATGACGACGGCCACTGGTCACCAAAAGCCCGGGGGGGTTCCCCGCAAAGCGGGGTTCCTCACCCGGATCTCGAACGCCGTTTACTGCCACCTGGGACTGGCGCTGTGCTTGGCACTGTTGTGCGGCCCCACCTTGCTGGTCCTGACGTTCCTCGCTCCGAGCGCCACCAACACACCACTGTTCGTCTTAGCGCAACTGCCGGTGGCGCCTGCCATGGCCGCCGGCCTCTACGCGGTGCGCGCCTGGCGAGCGGGAGCCGACGTGGCCCCCTTCGCGCTGTTCGCCAAAGGGCTGCAACTCAATACCGTCGACGTCCTCAAGTGGTGGGTGCCGGCGCTGGGTGTGTTGTCGGTGCTCGCGGTCAACATTGGCTTCGACGTCGAGATGCCGGGCCGGGCCGGACTCCAGGTGGTCAACCTCGTCCTGGCCGTCATGCTCGTTCTCGCCTGTGGCCATGCGTTGGTGATCAGCTCGGCATTCTCCTTCCGGGTCATCGACATCGCCCGGCTGGCCCTCTTCCTGCTGGGGCAGGGCTGGCGCCTGACACTGTTGTTCATCTCGATGCTGATCGTTGCCACCGCCATCGTCGTGGCGGGCTCCGATATGGTCCTCCTGGTGAGCCTGTGGGCGTTCGTCTCCCTGCTCGAGCTCGCGTCCAGACCCACCCTGAACCTGATTGCAAGGAAATTCACTGCTCATGATGGCTGATCCCGGCGACATCAACCCCGTGCTGCCCGGCTTCCACCCCGACCCATCGATCTGCAAGGTGATGGGGCCCGATGGGCCGTGGTACTACCTGGTGACTTCCACCTTTGAGTACCTGCCCGGGCTGCCGATCCACCGCTCCCGCAATCTGCTCGACTGGGAACTGGTGGGACACGCGATCCATCGGCCCGAGCAGCTCGATCTGACTGCGGTGGGCGACTCCCAGGGCCTCTTCGCGCCCACCATCCGCCACGACGGAAGCCGGTTCATCATCGTCTGCACCCTCGTCGGCAAGGCGGAGCGCCGCGGGAACTTTGTGGTCACGGCGTCGGAGGCCTCCGGGCCATGGTCCGACCCCGTGTGGTGGGAGGGCGATGGTATCGACCCATCCGTTTTCATGGACGACGACGGCCGCTGGTGGGCCCACGGCACGCGTCCCGCCCGCAAGCCGCAGTGGGACCAGCAGACCGAGGTCTGGGTGCGCGAGATGGACCCCCGATCGCTGGCGCTGAGGGAAGACGAGCATGTCGTCTGGACGGGAGCCGTGACCGGCGCAGTGTGGGCCGAGGGCCCGCACCTGTACCGGCGCAACGGGTACGTCTACCTGCTGGCGTCGGAGGGTGGTACTTCCTTCCACCATGCAGTCTCCGTCGCGCGCGCAGACTCGCCCACCGGCCCCTACACGGGGTGCAAGGGCAACCCGATCTTCAGCCACCGCCACCTTGGACGCCGCTATCCGGTGGCCAACGTGGGGCATGCGGACCTCGTCGAGGACGAGAGTGGCCAGTGGTGGAGCGTGGTGCTCGCCTCGCGACCGGTTGACGGTGTGGACCTCCTGGGCCGGGAGACGTTCCTCGTGCCCGTGGAGTGGGAGGATGACTGGCCGGTCTTCGCACCCGGCGTGGGCACCATCACCCCCAATCCCGCACGTGCCGTGGGGACCCCTCGCACGGAGCGCAGCGACGACGACCTGCTGGCAGTCCGTCGCCACCCCAAAGATTTCGCGGAGGTGGACGGACGGACTCTCACCCTTCGAGCCGGCGATGGCCTTGAGGCCCCGTTGCCCAGCTTCGTCGGCAGGAGGCTGACGCAGCTGCGGACCCGCCTCGGTGTCACGCTGGAGGAAGTGCCCGACGGCGTCGCCGCCGGTCTGGCCCTGCGGTTCGACTCGAAGGTGTGGGCAGCCCTCCTGGTGGAGACCACCGACACGAGCGCTCGCGTCAGGTTGATCTCCTCCGACGCAGACGGACGCAGGGAGATCCAGGAGAGGGAGGTGGAGGGCGGCCCCAGCGGACGACTCCACTTCGACGTGGACGAACTGACCGCCTACGCCACCTGGACACCCAGCGACGGAGACCCCGTCGAGTTGGGCGTGGTGTCGCTCGACCAGATGGGGGCGGCCGTCTCCGGGGGATTCGTCGGAGTCACCTACGGTGTTCTCGCCGAAGGCGAGGGCACGGTGACGGCAAGGAACCT
>CAZPSO010000130.1:0-7463 GCA_964588895.1 uncultured Tessaracoccus sp. | reverse complement strand
GGTTGGCGGGATCGCGCTCCTCGAAGACCTTGAAGCTGTCGCCGCCGGCGGTGATGGTCTCGTCGTCAAAGGTGACCTCACCCTTGAAGGGACCCAGGATGGAGTCGTACTTCAGCAGGTGGGCAAGGGTCTTGTTGTCAGTCAGGTCATTAACCGCGACGACGTCCAGATCGGCACCCATGTCGACGAGGGCCCGGTAGTAGTTCCGGCCGATACGGCCGAAGCCGTTGATAGCAACCTTAACGGTCATGTGGATGGATCTCCTTTGTGGAAGAGTGCTCGTGTACCGACGGTTTGGCCGGAGTTCACGACGTTCGGACGATCCCATCCTAACGACTGTTCTCGGGCCCGCGCCATCGGGGGCACTATTGAAATCTCCCGGCGGTGCGGGGCGGAATCACTCGTCGCGCAGGTCCTCGGGCAGGCTCGCCTCGGTGTTGGGAATGCCCTGTGCCTCGGCGGCCTTGTCTGCGGTGGAGAGCAGACGCCGGATCCGTCCCGCCACGGCGTCCTTGGTCAGTTCCGGCTGGTGCAGTCGCCCCAGTTCCTCGAGGCTGGCCTGGCGGTGCTCCAGCCGCAACCTGCCGGCGGCCAGCAGGTGGTCCGGTACCTCGTCGCCCAGGATTTCCAGTGCCCTTGCCACCCGTGCCGACGCGGCCACCGCGGCCCGTGCGGAACGGCGCAGGTTGGCATCGTCGAAGTTTGCAAGGCGGTTGGCCTGCGCCCGGACCTCGCGGCGCATCCGCCGCTCCTCCCACACCAGCCGGGCCTCCTGGGCCCCCATCCTGGTGAGCAGGTCTGCGATGGCCTCGCCATCGCGCAAGACCACCCGGTCCGCGCCACGGACCTCCCGGGACTTGGCCTGGATGCCCAGCCGGCGGGCGGCGCCCACCAGGGCGAGCGCGGCTTCAGAGCCGGGGCAGGTGACTTCCAGCGCCATGGAACGGCCAGGTTCAGTCAGCGACCCGCGTGCCAGGAACGCCCCGCGCCAGACTGCGACGGCATCGGCCATCGAACCTCCCACCACGCTGGCAGGAAGCCCCCGCACGGGGCGCCGGTTGGAGTCGATGAGCCCGGTGAGCCGGGCCAGATCCTCTCCCTGGCGCACGACGCGCACCGAATAGCGGGTGCTGCGGCGCAGCCCGGAGGAGTTGATCACCAGCATCTCCGACTCGATGGAGTACAGGTCGGCGATGAACGTCCGCAGCCGTCGGGCGGCGGCGCCCGTGTCCAGTTCCGCCTCCACCACGATCCGGCCGCCCACCAGGTGCAGGCCTCCGCCGAACCGCACCATGCTGGCCACTTCCGCCCTGCGCGCGTTCGGGTTCGGGGTCAGCACACTCGCCAGTTCGGACTTCACCTTCTGTGTCAGAGCCATGGCGACAGGCTACTGGGTGTCCCCACTCAGACCCCCAGCACCTCCGAGAACGTCGAAGCCAGGCGCAACGGGTCGTGCCTGGGGGTGCCGTCACGCACCGCCACGTCGGCCACCACCAGCTCACCGCCCAGGGACTCGACGTAGGAGCGCAGGTACGGGTCGTTGTCGGCGAAGCTCTCGTCCGCGATGACGTGGTCGAGCCGCAGGAAGGGCGCGTGCTCCGCGAGCAGCTCGATGTGGCGGGACGCGCTGAAGCCGTGGGTCTCGTCGGCGGGTGCGATGTTGAGCACCAGCGTCTTGCTCGCATCCGACTCGGCGAAGGCGCCGGCCAGGTCCGGCACGAGCAGGTGCGGGATCACGGAGGTGAACCAGGACCCGGGGCCGAGCACCAGCGCGTCGGCCTCACGGATCGCCTCCACCGCCTCTGGTCGCGCGGGCGGCTGGTCCGGCACCAGGCGCACGGCCTGCACGGTGGCACGGGTGCTGGCGACGGTGGCCTGCCCGCTGAGGGTGCGCAGCTCGTCGGGGGCCAGCGGGTCCAGGCCGATGACGTCGGCCTCGATGGTCAGGGGCACCGACGACATGGGCAACACCCTGCCGCGGGTCTTGAGCAGTTCGGCCACCATGTCCAGGGCCGCCACGGGGTCTTCCATCTGCTGCCACAGGCCTGCGATCAACAGGTTGCCGATGGCGTGGCCACTGAGGGCGCCGTCCCCGCCGAAGCGCGCCTGCAGCACCTGTGCCCAGCGGCGCCCCGTCTCGTCGTCGCCGCACAGCGCAGCCAAGGCCATGCGCAGGTCACCCGGGGGGAGGCAGTCGAACTCGCGACGCAATCGACCGGAGGAGCCGCCGTCGTCGGCCACCGTCACCACTGCCGTCACCTGCGGTGTGAGGCGACGCAGCGCAGACAGGGACGCCGAGAGGCCGTGGCCACCGCCGAAGGCCACCACCCTGGGCGTGACGTAAAGGTTCATTCCTTGCCCAGGTCCCGGTGCAGCACGGAAACGTGGCGCCCCTGGTCGCGGAGCCTGCGGGCCAGTTCCTCGCTCATGGCGGTGGAGCGGTGCTTGCCACCCGTGCAGCCGATGGCGACGGTGACTTGCCGCTTGCCCTCGGAGAGGTAGCCGGGGGCGGCCACCTCGATCAGCTTGTGCACGGTCTCGAGGAACTCCCGCGCCGGCGGCGGCGCCAGCACGTAATCGGAGACCTCGGCGGCCAGACCGGTTTGAGGCCGCAGCTCAGGGACCCAGTACGGGTTCTTGAGGAAGCGTACGTCGAAGACCATGTCCGCATCCACGGGCAGGCCGCGCTTGAAGCCGAACGAGATCAGCGCCACCTGCAGCGTGTCGGTGGAGTCGTCGCCGTAGTGATTGGCGATCCGTTGCGCCAATTGACGGGCGGAGATGGCGGAGGTGTCCACGACGAGGTCAGCCCCGGCACGGAGGTCGGCCAGCAGGGTCCGTTCCCTGGTGATGCCGTCCAGGAGGCGCCCGTCGCCCTGCAGCGGGAGCGGGCGCCGGTTGGATTCCTGGCGCTGGACGATGATGTCGTCGTTGGCCTCCAGGAACAGCATGCTGATGCGAGCCCCGTCCTGGCGGAGCTGCTCGAACGCGGCGGGAAGTTGGTCGAACTGGACCCGGGTCCGCACGTCCACCACCACGGCCAGGCGGTCCTCGCCGGCGTCGCGCATCCGGCCCGCCAGGATGGGCAGCAGCGCGGGGGGCAGGTTGTCCACCACGTACCAACCCAGGTCCTCCATGGTGTGCGCCGCGGTGCGGCGGCCGGCTCCGGACAGGCCGGTGATGATCACGACGTGCTGGGGCCGCTGGGCGTTCATACCGCCTAGCCTAGCGATCCCCGATCCCCCGGGCGGTCAGTGCTTCACCCGTTTGTTCGGCATAGGCCACGGCGTTCAGCAGGACAGGGGTCAGCAGCAATGCAGGGTTGCGTTGCAGACCGCGGGCGCGCGCGGCTTCGCGCGCGTCGTCGATGGACCCCACCAGGTACGGCACGGACCGCAGCATCAGCGCGACGGCCAGGGCCACCCGCTCCTCGTTGACCCCGGGCAAGGGGCGCAGGAGGGTGACGAGCGCGTCGACGAGTTCGGGCACCGCCGTGGTGAGCGTGATGATGCGCGCCGCGAGGACGGCGGCCAGGATGTTGCCGGGGTGCACCACAGCGCTCAGCGGTTCAAGCGCGATGACGTGGTAGGCGGCTACCACGGCGAGCACCAGCCACAGGACCCACCCGACGTCGAGGCTGCGTCGAAGCCGGATCCCGGAACTGAGCAGCACCACCAGGCAGGCCACCACGGCCAGCAGTGTGACCCACCACGTGGTCAGGAAGAGGGCGGGCAGGGTGAGCACCAGCAGGACCAGGTACTTCCACCCCACCGGGGTGCTGAACAACCATCCGCTGCCCGGCTGGTAGAGCCCCAAGATCGGGGCGTTCATGCTTCGGCCCGCATCGAGGCCACGTAGGAGCCGATCACCTCGGCGGGCGGACCGTCGGCCACCACGCGGCCCCCGTCGAAGACGATCACGCGGTCGACGTCGCCCGCGAAGTCCATGTCGTGGGTTGAGTAGATCACCTGCTGGGGCAGGTCAGCCAGGGTGCGGCGGATCATGACGGTGTTGCGCAGGTCCAGCAGGGTGGACGGCTCGTCTGCCACCAGGACCGACGGGTTGACCGCCAGCACGCTGGTCAGCGCCACCAACTGGCGCTCGCCACCGGAGAGGTCGTAAATGGACTGGTGCGCCACGTGCCCGATGCCCCGGTCCCGCAACAGGCCCAGTGCCATCTCCCGGCGGCGAGCCCGGTTGCCGACCAGCTGCCGCAGGCTGAGTTCGACGTCCTCCACCGGTGTCGACATCACGAGCTGCGCCAGGGGATCGGAGAAGATGAACGCCACCTCGGAGCGCACCTTGCGCGCCGCGGACGCAGTGTCGTGACCGGCCACGATGACGCGGCCCCGCGTCGGCATCCGCAGGCCGTTCAGCAGGCGCAGGAACGTGGACTTCCCGCTCCCGTTGGCTCCGATGACGCAGATGCGGTGCTCCGCCAGCTCCAGGGTGACGTCGCGGAGGATCGACCGGTCCGGCTCACCCTGGCGGGTGGCCGGGACCACCACGTCCACGTCCTCCAGTCGGATCATTGACGTCCGAGCAGTCGTGGGAACGCCTTGTGGACCGCATGGGCCAACAGCGCGGCCACGATGTACTTGACCAGGTCGCCGATCCAGAAGGGGATGTCAACGGCGAGCGCTTCCCCGGCCCCCAGACCCAGCGCCCGCATCAGGCCCAGCATGGCGATGGGCAGCATCACGAGATAGCGCACCAGCAGGAGGATGCCGATGAACGCCACCGGTGTCCAGCGGTTCAGGCCGCGGCGCACCACGAGCCGCGCGAGGAATCCGCTGGCCAGTGCGGCGAGGATGAAGGAGATGATGTAGCCACCGGTCGGCCCGGCGAGGACGCCGATGCCCGCCCTCCCCTGGGCGAAGACCGGCAGGCCGGCAGCGCCTGCGGCGACGTAGAGCCCGACGGCGGCGACGGCCCGCCACGGCCCCAGGCACAGTCCCGTCAGCGCCACGCCCAGGGTCTGGAGCGTGATGGGCACGCCGAGTGCCCCCAACGGGATGGCGGGCGCGAGGGAGAGGGCGGCGATCAACGCAGCAAACACGGCGACGTAGGCCAGATCCTGCGCCGATACCGATTCCGGCCGTGCGACCACTGTCTGCGAACTCATCGGGGTCCTCCTCATGGCAAAGGGTAGCCCTCATTCAACACCGGGTTTGAACAGTGTTCAAGTCGGTGCCCCCTCCGGCGGGAGCCTAGATCTCGGTGACCTCGCCCGTGGTGAGGTTGATCGCTTCGCCACCGGTGTCGGAGACGGCTTCGTGGACGGCGGCGGCCAGGCGGGGGCCGAAACCGGGGACCTGCGCGATCTCCTCCACGGTTGCCTTCCGGAGCTTGCGGAGGCTTCCGAAGTAACTCATCAGGGCCTTGCGCCGCATCTCCCCCAGTCCGGGGACCGCATCGAGGGTGGAGGCCACCATGGTCTTGGCCCGGCGGCCACGGTGGTGGGTCAGTGCGAACCGGTGGGCTTCGTCGCGGATGCGCTGCAGCAGGTAGAGTCCCTCGCTGGCCCGGGGCATGATCACCGGGTACTCCTCGCGGGGTAGCCACACCTCCTCCAGGCGTTTGGCCAGGCCGCACACCGCGATCTCGTCGGCCAAACCCATCTCGTCCACCACCTTCATGGCTGCGTTGACCTGCGGCAGGCCGCCGTCCACCACGATGAGGGAGGGCGCGTACGAGAACTTCCGGGGGGCGCCGGTGGTGGGGTCCACCAGGAGCGGGCCCCCGTCGGAGTCCCGCTGCGTGGGGCGGTCGTCGAGCAGGCGGCGCAGTCGCCGGCGCAGCACCTCGTCCATGGCCGCCACGTCGTTGGAGCCCTCGAAGGAGGCGATCACGAACCGGCGGTAGTCGGACTTCTTGGCCATGCCGTCCTCGAAAACCACCATGGACCCCACCACTTCGGTGCCCTGGGTGTGGGAGATGTCATAGCTCTCGATCCGCAGTGGCGGATCGTCCAGACCGAGGGCCTCGGCCACCTCGTCGAGCGCACGGTTGCGGGTGGTCAGGTCGGTGGCGCGTCGCGTCTGGTACTGCTTCAGTGCCAGTTCCGCGTTCCGGGCCACGGTGTCCACCAGGACCCGCTTGCTCCCGCGCAGCGGAACCCGGATCTCCACCTTGGTGCCGCGCCGCTGGCCCAGCGCCAACTCCAGGGCCAGGTCGCCCTCGACGGAGCTGAGGATGAGACCGGGGATGTCCGAGTCGGGCTCTGCGTAGAGAGTCAGGAGGAACCCCTCGAGCAGCTCGGTCAGGTCCCGGTCGTCGGTGCGGTCGGCCACCCAGCCCCGCTCGCCGGTGATCCTGCCGCCGTGGACGTGGAACACCTGGATGGCCACCTGCTGTCCGTCGTCGGCGAAGCCCACCACGTCGGCCCGCGTTCCGTCGGTGAGGACCACGGAGTTCTTCTCGCGGGCCCGCTCGAGTGCCTGGAGGGAGTCGCGCAGGGTGGCCGCCTTCTCGAAGTTGAGCTCCGCGGAGGCCTCGAACATGGCCTGCTTGACCTGGCTGATCACCCCGGCGCTGTTGCCCGCCATGAAGGAACTGAACTGTTCCGCGATGTCCCGGTGCTCCTCCGGCGTGACCCGGCCGACGCACGGCGCGGAGCACTTGCCGATGTCGCCGAGCAGGCAGGGGCGACCCGCCGCGCGCGCATTGCGGAATACGCCCGCGGTGCACGAGCGCATGGGGAACACCCGGAGCAACAAGTCGACGGTCTCGCGGATGGCCCACGCCTGGCCGAACGGGCCAAAGTAGCGCCAGCCGCGCTTCTTCGCCCCCCGCCCCACGAAGACGCGGGGGTACTCCTCACTCATCGTGATGGCCAGCCACGGGTAGGACTTGTCGTCGCGGTACTTCACGTTGAACCGCGGGTCGAACTCCTGGATCCAGGTGTATTCGAGCTGCAACGCTTCCAGCTCGTTGGCCACCACGGTCCAGTCCACACGCGCAGCCGTGCGGACCATCGTCTGCGTGCGGAAGTGCAGGCCGGAGACGTCGGCGAAGTAGGAGTTCAGGCGCGAGCGCAGGCTCTTGGCCTTGCCCACGTAGATGACGTTGTCGAAGGCGTCGAAGAACCTGTACACACCGGGGTCGGTGGGGATGCTCCCGGGCGCCGGGCGGTAGCTCTTCGGGTGGGCCATGCAGCCAGACTAACGGCCGACGCCAACCGGCTCGGAGAGCATCGGGCGCAGGTACTCGGCCGTGGCGGAACCCTCCACGAGGGCAACCTCCTCAGGGGTGCCGGTGGCCACCACCTCGCCCCCGCGGGAGCCACCGCCCGGACCCATGTCGATGACCCAGTCGGCACTCTTGATCACGTCGAGGTTGTGTTCGATCACCACGATGGAGTTGCCGCCGTCCACCAGTTTGTGGAGCACGCCCAGCAGCTTGCGGACGTCCTCGAAGTGCAGGCCGGTGGTGGGCTCGTCGAGGACGTAGAGGGTGCGGCC
>CAZPSO010000129.1:0-7590 GCA_964588895.1 uncultured Tessaracoccus sp. | reverse complement strand
GCGAAGACCACCAGGTCGTAGCCCTCCACCAGGATGGCCAGCCAGCACACCACGAACGACGCGAGCGTGGAGCGGGGCGAGGTTCTCACCGGGCAAACGTACCGGGAACCTGCCGCTGACAGGGGTGTTCCCGTCAGGCGATACGATGACAAACCCCTGACTACGAACTGGATGGTGAACCGTGCTGGATCTCGACGTGCTGGCCATCGACGCCGGCCAGTCCGGCGTCCGGACCCTGGAGGTCACCTGCGATGCCCGCACCCTCGGGCGTGGGTTCCCGGGGCTGCGCACTGACCGGCCCGTGACTCCACAGCTCAGCAGGATCATCCGGGAGGTCCTGGGCACCCGGCGGGTCCGCGCCGTCGGAATCGGCACCACCGCGCTGTCCCCCACCGAACGTGCCGAGGACATCCTGATGCCGCTGCGGGACTGCGTCAGCGAAGTCCATTTGGCCCACGACGCCATCACCAGCTACCTGGGTGCCCTGGGGGAACGCACGGGCGCCGTGGTGGCCGCGGGCACCGGGGCGGTCACGCTCGCCGTCGGCCCCTCCCGAGTGAGCCGCGTCGACGGGTGGGGTCACCTCATGGGCGACGAGGGCTCAGGCTTCTGGATCGGCCGCCAGGCCCTGACGGCCGCCATGTGGGCCCACGACGGCCGGGGGCCCGCCACCTTGCTGCTGGATGAACTCGAGGCCGAGTTCGCCGACGTCAGCCGCGCCTATCTGGAATTGCAGGCCGACCCCGACCGCGTCGCCCGCATCGCCGCCTGGGCAAAGACTGTCGCCTTCCTGGCGCAGGAGGACGACGTGGCCGCCCGTATCTCCAGCAGCGCCGGGCAGATGCTGGCCCACAGCGTCGCCACCGGCCTGCGCGTCGTGGGTGCGGAACCCGTGGTGGCTCGCCTGGGCAATGTGTTCCGCAACCCCCTGGTGGCTGCCCGCTTCGACGCGGATCTGCAGGAAGTGGTGGGCGAGGTGGAAATCGTCGAGCCCCTGGGCACCGGCCTGGATGGCGCCGCCCTGCTGCCGGAAGTGGATGCTGGTTCCTCGTTGGCGGCCCACATCGACCGGCGCCGCAGCGTGATCGAGCAGTAGCCGCCACCGCCCACTCCGGGAAGTCACCTAGACTGGCCCGCGTGAGTCGAATCGTTGCACATCCGCTGACCCCCGAGCGCAAGGTCCCCGCGCACATCCTCAAGCCCCACTACGTGGGCCGCAAGGCGCCCGAACCGTACACCGGATCCCACGTGCAGCCACCCGAGGTGGTGGAGGCCATGCGGGTGGCGGGGAGGATCGCGGCGGAGGCCATGCACGAAGCTGCCAAGGCCATCGCGCCCGGGGTCACCACCGACCAGCTGGACCGCATCGGACACGAGTACATGCTGGACCACGGCGCATATCCGTCGGCGCTGCACTACCGCGGCTTCCCCAAGTCCATCTGCACCAGCGTCAACGAGGTCATCTGCCACGGCATCCCCGACACCCGCCCACTGGAGGACGGTGACCTGGTCAAGATCGACGTCACCGCGTTCAAGGATGGCGTGCACGGCGACAACTGCGCCACCTTTTACTGCGGCGACGTGCCCGAGGAGTCCCGCCTCCTGGCTGAGCGCACGCTGGAGGCGTTGCGTCGTGGCATCAAGGCGGTCAAGCCGGGCCGGCCCCTGTCGGTGATCGGGCGCGTGATCGAGAAGTACGCCAAGCGTTTCGACTACGGCGTGGTCCGCGAGTACACCGGGCACGGTGTGCACACCGCGTTCCACTCCGGCCTGGTGGTGCTGCACTACGACGAGCCGCGGCTGGAGACCATCATGGAACCGGGCATGACGTTCACCATCGAGCCCATGCTGACCCTGGGCGATCCCGACTCCGAGGTGTGGGACGACGACTGGACCGTGGTCACCCTGGACGCCTCCCGCGTGGCCCAGTTCGAGCACAGCCTGGTGGTCACCGACACCGGCGCCGACCTGCTCACCCTGCCCGGCGACAACTTTGAACCCGGCCCCACCGCCCCCTGGTTCTCCCGCGACTTCCTCACGGGCCAGGCACCGTGACCACCCGCTTTTCCTCCGCACACCTCGAGATCAACGTCACCGCCCCGGCGCACCTGGTCTTCTCCGTGGCCCTCACCCGGGACTACGCGGAAACGGACGAGGCCCTCACGTTGAGCGTCGACGGCCAGCCGCTGGAGGCCGAGGAGGTGCTGGACTCCGAAGGCACCCGCCTGCACCAGATCCACGAGGTACCCACCGGGCTCCTGGTGGTGGACTACAACGCCGAGGTCCGCGCCCCGGCCGCACCCAGGGCCGAGGATCCGATCGACCGGATCATCCACACCCGCCCCTCGCGCTACTGCGATTCCGACCGCCTCCACAACGTCGGCCGCGGCCTGTTCCCAGACCTGCATGGCCCAGCACTGTTCGACGCCGTGACCGGTTGGGTTCGGCGCAACATCGCCTACGTGCCGGGCAGCAGTCGGGTGGTGGACGGCGCCCTGGAGACCTACCTCAGCCGGCAGGGGGTGTGCCGCGACTTCGCCCACCTGGTGATCACGTTCCTGCGCGGCCTGGACGTGCCCACCCGCATGGCATCGGTCTATGCCCCCGGCCTGAGCCCCATGGACTTCCATGCCGTGGCCGAGGCCTGGTGGGACGGGCAGTGGTACGCCCTGGACGCCACGGGCCTGGCCCCGCGGGAATCCATGATGCGGATCGCCACCGGCCGCGACGCCTCCGACACCGCCTTCCTCACCACGCTGGCCGGCCGCACGTCACTGCAGAAGATGGTGGTCACCGCCACCACCGACGGCGACCTTCCCCACGAAGACACCAGCAAGCTGGTCACCCTCGCCTGACGGAAATCCTTCCCGTCAGGCGAGACTGAGCCCGGTCACGCTGAAATCAGGGACGGTGTCGTCGTCCATGCGGACCATGTCGACGCCCACCTCGAGTTCCGACGACAGCGCCTCGGTCTGGATGACGCCCCGCAACGGTGATGCGTCGGAGAAGTCGCGGCCCCAGGCACTGACCACGTAGCGGGAGTCAGCGAACTGGTCGTTGGTGGGATCCAGGTGGATCCACTGCCCGTCGGGCGCGAGTGCCGCGATCCAGGCGTGGGACGCATCGGAGCCCTCCAGTTTCTCCTTGCCCGGCGACGGCGTGGTCTCGATGTAGCCGGAAACGTAGCGGGCCGGGATGCCCAGGCTGCGCAGGATGGCGATCCCCACGTGGGCGAAGTCCTGGCACACGCCGGCGCGCAGGTCGAGCAGTTCATCGACGGTGGTGCCCACCGATGTGAGTCCCGAGGTGTAGGCGAAGTCGCGGTGGATGCCGCGGGTCAGCTCCTCCAGCGCCTGCCCGTAGGCCATCTCCCCCCTCAGGAACGTCTCCATGTACTCGTGGAGCCTGACCGGGGGTTGGACCAGACGGGAGGGCAGCCCGTACATGGCCCGCGCCAGCGCGTTCCCGGGAGCGGCGTTGATGGCGCGGCGGGCGGTCTCCAGCGACCACTGGTCCAGGAGGTCGACGTTGACGCGCGAACGTGACACGTGCACCACCGCCTCCTTGACCACGTCCAGGGTGGTGTGGGGGATGTCGATCTCCAGATACCACGACTGGTTGCCGAACGCGTCGGTGTGCACCGAGGAGGTCAGGGGCTCGGGAGTCACCTTGAGCGCGTGCGCCTCCACCATTTGCTGGCGGCCCTGTCGCAGGCCCAGGAAGCCCCGCTGCAAGCACTGCAGGACCGGTCGGGGATAACGGTAGGTGGTGCGGTGCTTCACGAAGTAGCGACGGGGCGCCAGATTCTCCTCCGACGTCCTCACGCGGTGTGCCTTCCGTTCCAACCGGAGAGGGTGGGCCTGAACCGGGTGGGGCGGGTGAAGTGTTTCTGGCTCAGCTCGTCGCTGAGTTCCCGCAGCCGCGCCAGCGCGTCGGTGGCGAACGCTGCCAGCTCGGAGCGCGGCCCCTCGAGCAACGCCGCCAGGTCGACGGACTCCACGCTGCCCGCGATTCTGCTGGCGTCGATGGCAAGCGCCCGGTCGTTGATGAGGTCGAGTGCCTCGGACAGGCGGTGGAGCTGGAACGCCACGGAGCGCGGATTGATGGGGTCGAGGATCAGCACGGACATGGCCGAGGCCACCGGCCGCCGGGGGCCCTCGCCCGACGCCCCTCGCCTGCGGGAGGTGACCAGCGACTCCGAGACCTGCAGCAGGTGGTCGGTCAACAATGCCTCGAGGATGGCGGGCCGCTCCGTGCCCAGCGCCGCCCGCACCAACGTCAACGTCCGCTGGGCACGTTCGACGCGCACCCCGGCCTCGATGAAAGCCCAGGTGGCGTCGCGGGTCATGCCTTCGCTGTTGATGCCCGCCAGGGCCAGGGTGGACTCCTGCAGGTCGCCGAGGACGGTCCGCAGGTCGCCGCCGTTGGTGGTGGCGTCCTCCAGCGTGCGGCGCATGGAGTCGAACACGTGCCAGATGTCGTTGGAGACGATGTCGGGCACCCGGTGGGCCGTGCGGTTGAGCCTGGCGACGGAATGCGCAACGGACCCGTTGGCGCTGCCGTCGAGCACGGCGGCCCGAACCCTGCCCACCGCCCGTGAGACGTCGCTGCTGGAGAGGTCCAAGCGGGTCAGCGCCTCGCCGGCCTGCAGCAGCACCGCCAGCGCCCGACCGTCGAGCGAGCCTGGGTTCTGACCGTGGTCGGCGGCCGCGTCGTAGGCCAGGCGCAGACCGCGCACCAGCCCTTCGGCACGCTCGGTGTAGCGCCCCAGCCAGTACAGGTTGTCCGCCACGCGGGGTGCCACCATCGTGATGTGGTCCCGACGCCAGGAGTCCCTGTCAGTCATGACGGGCGCCTCCACCAGGGTCTCCTCCGGGTCCAGGACCCACACGTCCTTGGTGACGTACTCGTCGAAGCGGGGGCTGGTGGCCTTGTCGCCGTCCCGGGTCCGGGCCAGGCCGCCGTGCATGATCTCCCACCGGCTGCCCGCCTGGACGCCGAAGCACCGCAGCTCGAGCCGTCGCGGTTCCAGCCCCGTGTCCGTGACCACCGGGGCCGTCGAACCCTCGAGCGGCTCCTGCCCGCACCACTGCCACGGGTTGTCCTCGATGCGCCTGGCCAGCTCCTCCCGCTGGTTGGCCGTCAGGCGCCAGCCCCGCACCGCCCCGCCCTCGGTGTGGCGGTGGATGGGTTTGATCAGGAGTTGGTGGAGGTGGGCCAGGACGTGGCTGCGCTGGGTATCGTCACCACACCACCACGTGGGGGCGCTGGCGAGGATGGGGTCCTCCCCCAGCAACTGGCGGGACAGTTCGGGCACCAGGGGGATCAGGGCCGGGTTCTCCACCACGCCGGCGCCCAGCGGGTTGGCCACTGCGACGTTGCCCCGCCGGACCGCTTCCACCAGGCCGGCCAGCCCATGGTCGGAGTCACCGCGGAACTCCAGGGGGTCGGCAAGGTGGGCGTTGATACGGCGCAGGATCACGTCCACGCGGGAGCTGCCACCGTTGGTCCAGACGGAGGCGTCGTGCAGCGTCAAGTCCTCGTTCTGCACCAGTGAATAGCCCAGCAGGGAGGCCAGGAACCCCTGCTCGTAGACGGTCTCGTCGTCCTCGCCCGACCACAGCAGGACCCCCTTGGTGGCGCGCTCGGGTTGTGCTCCGAGCTCGTGGAGGCCCGAGCGCATGGCGGCGAAGTAGCTGCGCAACCTGGCGATGCGGGCGTCGGTGGCGATCTCGCCCATCACCCGCGAGGTGATGCGGCGATTGGTCATGGCGTACCCCATGCCGACCGGAGTGCCGGTGTGGTCGTCGGCCACCAGCCAGTTGCCGTCGGAGTCGCGTGCGAGATCGGTGGCCACCAGGCGGAGCCATCGGTCGACGGCGAGGTCGGTGTTGGTGAGCTGGTGCAGGAACCCCTTGTGTCCCCACACCACCCCGGCGGGGATCACCCCGGAGGTGACCAACCGTTGCTGGCCGTAGATGTCGGCCAGCACCATCGACAGCAGGCGTGCCCGCTGCTTCAGGCCGGCCTGCAGGGTGCGCCACTCATCGAGTCCGATCACCAGGGGCAGGGGATCCACCCGCCAGGCGGACCTGGTGCGGCCGCCGGTGTCGATGCCCTCGCTGTGGACCTGGCGGGCGGCCTCGTCGCGGGCAGCTCGCAACCCGCCCAGTCCCAGGTCTGCGATGGCGGCGGCCAGGAGGTCCTGGTCATCGCGAAGCCGGCGCGCGGACACCAGCTCGTCCCGCCCGCTGTCGCCGACGCGCTGCGCGTATGCCGCGATTTCGTCGTGCTCCACCGCTTCGGTCACGCCATCCACCTTAGATGCTGCATCGAGGCGGCAGGGAGGTCCCGCGCCGCCCGGCGCCGAGGCCGCTACACCTAGAAGCGATTACATGTGTCGACTACCACACATGACTCTCATCCATCAGCGCACCCTCCTGCACCGCCTGCATCGACGCAGCTCCCCAACCCAACCGCGCGTCCTGAGGCAGCGCGCGATCTCGGCTGCCACACCGCAGGGGTCCTCGGTCACCTCGTGCCACCCGTAGCGAAGGGTGAGCACGTTGTAGTGGATAGCGTGACGGTTGTCCCGCCTGCGATCGCGATGCGGGCCTTCGTGCCCCAACCTGCCGTCCAGATGGATGATCATGCCGAAGGCGTCGTAGAAGAGATCCTCCCGGCGGTTCACGGACAACTCCGCCTGTCGAATGGGCACAGGCAGCCCGTGGGCGGCCTCGACCTCCGTGGAGTAGCGCCACTCGAGGATGCTTTCGATGCCATCCATTCCGTGCAGGCAGGCGGCCCTGATGACGCCACTGTGCCGCTGACGGCTGCGCGCGGCCAGAGCGTCGAGGATCCGCGGCGCAGTGGTGGCGCGCTTGCTCAGCGCCCGAGACAGGAGGTGCACAACGCCGTCCGACGTGGTTTCGCGGGCTGCGTCCAGGATGGTGTCCTCCGGGTGGGACCGCGTCGGGTCTCCCCTGCCCTTGCGCTCCCCGATCCTGAAGTTCACGAGCCACTGCCCCACCGGAAGGGCCCTCAGGCGGCGGGTGGACCAGACGGTGATCTCCTCAGGTTTGCGAGGTTCCCATCCGTGCAGGTGCGCCGCAGCCAGGCCGCCGGCCGTCCCGGAACCACCGGCGTGGAACAAGCCTGCCCAGACGGCGGATTCCCACGTGGGTGTCTGGAGGCAATACAGGCCCCGGCCGAGCCGGTGCCAGTCGGCGGACAGGCGGCGGATGACCGTCGGGGTCATGCCGAGGTCGATCAGGAACTTGTGGGAGAGGATTCCGGCTTGGGTCGCGGCCAGATCGGAGGCCACCGTGGGGAGCTTCTGTCGTGGATGCATACCTTTCACTATGGGGACCGGCACGACGCGATGATCAGGCCGAGCTTGCCCTGTGGAAACCGCAGCTGCAGATGGTTGAGAGTTGTGTCTCGACTTTGACCCACGAAGCTCATCCATCTGTGAGCGGGGGACGAGTCGGCCGGTAAGCCGGATTCTGTCTCAGGATGATCATCCATCTGGGCGTGCTGTTGCCAGCACGCTCGTGCGACCTACCCGAACGCCTCGCGCGAGCAGCGCTG
>CAZPSO010000128.1:0-7608 GCA_964588895.1 uncultured Tessaracoccus sp. | reverse complement strand
GTGGTCTACGTGGGCGACGATTGCGACGTTGCGCAGGTCGTTGCGAATGGGCATCAGGAGCTCCGTCCGATTGGGTGCCGCCGGAAGTTTACGGGCAGCAACGCGTCGCAACCAACACGAGTGGACGACACCGGCCGTGATCCCGCTGCGGATTCATGGCCGATGGTGCAGAAAGAGCGGGATCAATCGTCGGCGAACTGCTTGGAGTAGAGCGTGGCGTACCGGCCCCCGGCAGCCAGCAGTTCCTGGTGGGTGCCGCGCTCCACCACCCGGCCGGCCTCGATCACGAGGATCTGGTCGGCGCCGCGCACGGTGGAGAGCCGGTGCGCGATCACGACGGTGGTACGCCCCTCCTGCATCCGTTCGAGGGCCTCGTGGACGAGGGCTTCGGAGTCGGAGTCCAAGTGGGCGGTGGCTTCGTCGAGGACCACGATGGGCGGCGACTTCAGCAACAACCGTGCGATGGCGAAACGCTGGCGTTCGCCGCCGCTGAGGCGGTACCCGCGTTCCCCCACCATGGTGTCGAGCCCGTCGGGCAGGCGCTCCACCAGGGTGGCCACCTGCGCGTCGCGCAGGGCCTCCCAGATCTGGGCCTCGGTGGCCCCAGGCCTGGCGTAGACGAGGTTGGCGCGGATGGTGTCCTGGAACATGTGGGCGTCCTGCGTGACGTAGCCGATCTGCTCCGTCAGCGAGGCCAGGGTGACGTCGCGCACGTCGTCACCGCCGATGCGGACCGTGCCGGAGGTGGTGTCGTAGAGTCGCGCCAGCAGGTGGGTGATGGTGGTCTTGCCGGCTCCGGAGGGTCCGACGAGGGCGACGGTCTGCCCCGGATCCGCGCGGAACGAGACCCCCTGCAAGACGGGTTCGTTGGGTTTTTCCTCGACGGAGGTGGCGGTCTCCAGGGACGCCAGGGAGACGCTGCGGGGATCGGGGTAGGTGAACCACACGTCGTCGAGTTCCACGCTGGCCGACTTGCTCACCGGGGCCGCATCAGGTGCGTCCTGGATGAGCGGCTCCAGGTCCAGCACCTCGAAGACGCGCTCGAAGCTGACGATGGCGCTCATCACGTCGACGCGTGCCGTGGTCAGGCTCATCAGCGGTCCGTACAACTGGTTCAACAGGGCAACCAGGGCGGTCAGGGTGCCGACGGTGAGGTCTCCCTCGATGGCCTGCCAGCCGCCGAACCCGTAGATCATCGCCGTGGCCAGGGCAGCGACGGTGACCATGGACAGTCTGAAGATCCGCATCACCATGGCGATCCGCACGCCGATGTCCGCCAGCGCGCGTGCCTCCGTGGCGAATCGTTCCTGCTCCTCGGCGGGGCGGCCGAACAGCTTGACCAGCAGAGTGCCGGAGACCGAGAAGCGTTCCGTCATGGTGGCTGCCAGGGTGGCGTTGTGCTCCATGCTGCGGGCGGTGAGTCCCGCCAGGCGCTTGCCGATGCGTCTGGCCGGGAGCATGAAGATGGGCAACAGGACCAGGGCCCCAAGCGTCAACCACGGCGAGAGCCAGAACATCGAGACCAGCACCAGCGCCACCGTGATGATGCTGTTGACGAGCGTGGACAGGGTGGAGGTGAAGGTCTGCTGGGCGCCTGCCACGTCGCTCTGCAGCCGGGAGACCAGCTTGCCGGTGTTGGATCGGGAGATGAACGCGATGGGCATCTTCAGGACGTGGGCGAAGATCTGGGTGCGCAGGTTGAGGATGAGGCCCTCCCCGATCCTCGCGGAACACCACCGCTCGAGCAGCTGCAAACCGGCGCTGAGAAGCGCCATTCCCGCCACCACCACGGCCAGCCAGATCACCACGTCAAGGTTTCCGGCGAGGACGCCGTCGTCGATGATCGCCCGGAACAACAGGGCCGGGGCCACGCCAAGCGCGCTGATCACCACGATGGTGGCGATGAACAGCACGATCAGTCCCTTGAACGGGGCCGCCTGCGCGAGGACCCGCCGATAGGTCCCGGGTTTGAGCTGGTGGTCGCGGTAGTCCTCGTCGCGGCTGAGGGAGCGCAGGACGTTGCGGCCACCGGCTTGCGCCATCAAGCGACTCCGCCGGCGGGCAGGCTACTCACCGGCGAGCACCCTGTAGGCCTCCTCGTCGGAGTCCCGGAGGAACTGCGCGCAGCGTTCCTGCTCCTCGGTCTCCTCCAGCCGTCCGGCAGCCACGCTGAGTGCCCACAGGCAGCGGAGAAACCCGCGGTTGGGCTCATGGCTCCACGGGATGTGGCCGCTGCCCTTCCAGCCGTTGCGACGCAGCAGGTCCAGTCCCCGGTGGTAGCCGGTGCGGGCGTAGGCGTAGGCAGCGACGCTGGAGCCGAGGTCGTCGGTGCGGAGGCACCCCTCGGCCAGCAGTGCCCAGCACAGGGACGACTCCGGATGCTTCTTGACCACCTCGAGGAAGTGCTCCTTCCCCGCCTCGGTGATCTCCGCGCGGGCGGGGTCAACGGGCAGGGAGACCACGACGTCGGTGGCCAAGAGGTTGGGGCGAGTCTGGTTCATGGCCATCACCCTACCTGCAGCGCCTCCGCCGCCGCGGCCCTGGCCTGGCCGGGTGAGGTGGCCGCGCAGGCCGCCTCCGCGGCCCGCCGACAGACATCCATGGGGTGCTTCGCGAGCGCCTCGGCCACGGCCTGCATGGAGCGCGCGCTCATGGACAGGCTGGAAGCGCCCAGTCCGACGAGCACGGGGGCCAGCTCCGGGTCGGCGGCCGACTCGCCACACACGCCCACCGGCTTGCCAGCCTGGCTGCCGGCCGCGCCCACCATCCGCATCAGGGACAGCACCGCCGGATGCCACGGCTCCTGCAGGTCGGTGAGGCTGGCGGAGAGACGGTCGGCGGCCATCGTGTACTGCGCCAGGTCGTTGGTGCCGATGCTCACGAAGTCTGCGATCTCGAGCAGGTTCGGAGCCATCAGCGCCGCCGAGGGCGTCTCGACCATGATGCCCACGCGCTCCAGCCCGACCTCCCGGGCCAGGTCCACGAAATCGCTGGCCTCCTGCGGCGTGGAGACCATCGGTGCCATCACGGACACGTGGGCCCTGGCCATCCGCACTGCATGCCCGATGGCTTCGAGCTGACGCCGCAGCACGTCCGGCTGCAGGAACGATGTGCGGTAACCCCGGACGCCGAGCGCGGGGTTCTCCTCGGCCGGCATGGCCAGGAAGGGGATGGGCTTGTCGCTGCCCGCGTCGAGGGTGCGGATCACCACCGGTTTCCCATCGAAGTGACGCAACACCTGGGCGTAGAGCTCCGCCTGCTCCTCCACGCTGGGTTCCTCCACCCGTTCCAGAAAGCAGACCTCCGTGCGGAACAGGCCAACCCCCTCGGCCGCCGCGTCCCGGGCCACCTTGGCACCCTTCGGGGTACCCACGTTGGCCAACAGCGGCATGGGGGTGCCATCGGCCAGGTTCCCCGGCTTGAGCAATGGTCGCAGGGGCGCCACGGTGGTGCGCGCCGAGGCGTACTCCTGGGGGGTGGGGGCGACGATGACCTCGCCGGTGGTGCCATCCACCAACACGGTGGTGCCCGCGGTGATTGTTGCGATGTCCTCGAATCCGACAACGGCGGGGATGCCCATGCCGCGAGCCAGGATGGACGTGTGCGACGTGCGGCCGCCCTCACGGGTCACGATGGCCAGACAGTCCTTCGAGTTCAGCGTCGACGCGTCACTGGCCGCCACGTCGTGGGCCACCAACACGTAGGGGACGCCCGGATTCGGAAGTCCCGGAACCGGTTCTCCCAACAGGTGGCTGACCACGCGGTTGCGGATGTCGTGCAGGTCGGTGACCCGCTCTGCCATCCGTCGGCCCGCCATCAGCAGCGTCTCCGCGGCCTGGTTCACCGAGTGCCAGAAGGCCGTGGCCGCGCCGGCGAGGGTGTCGGTCATGAGCTGGATCGCGGTCTCCATCAGCACTTCGTCGCGGGCCAGCACGGCGGTGGCGCGCAGGATGTTGGCGATGTCACGGTTGTCGGTCTGCTCCGCGCGGCGCTCGTAGTCCTGCGCCACTGCCTGCACGGTGCTGCGCAGCAGCTGGGTCTCCGCGGGGACGTCCACCAGTGAGATCGGCGGGACCTCGGGTGGCACCATCCGGGGCTGCACCAACAGGTAGGCGGGTCCCACCACCCGCCCCGGGCTGACGCCCTGCGGCGCATGGCGGTGACCAGTCGTCGGCGGTGGGGGGGAGGCCTGGGCGGAGTCGTTGAGTTCGCCGAACCCCTTCTCCACCAGGAAGACCAGCGCATCCAGCGCGGCCCGTGCCTCCGGGCCGGAGGTCTCGATCTTGAGTAGGTCACCGTACGCGGCGCGCAGGGAGGCGAGGGCGATGGGGCTGCTGGCGTTCGCGAAGTGGCCGTCGGGTCCGGCGATCCGGATGGCAGCGTCGAACTTGGCTGCCTCCGCAACGATCCGCGCCGCTGGCCGGGCGTGCATGCCCGCCGGGTTCGCCACCTCGCGCTCGGCCAGCAGGCCCCCGCTGGCAGGCGGGCTGACGGCAGGAGCGGACGTAGGGATGGCGCTCTGCTTGGGTTGCAGCGCCCGGCTGGCTTCGGCGGCCACCGCCTCGAGCGGGGCCCCCGTAGAAGCCTGGACCACAGCCGCCACCAGCCCCTCCACGAACGGGGCCGGAACGATGCGGACGCGGCTGGAGTCGTCGAGGAACTCCAACGCCATCTCGGAGCTGAGGATGGCGGATCCGAGGTCGGTGAGCACCACGACGCCCATGCCCTGGTCGGCTTCGACGATGGCCCCCTGCACCGCCATGGCATCCGTTCCCATCCCCCCGTCGGCAGTCCCGGCAGCCACCACCACGCGCGGGGAGTTCTCGTGGACCATCTCCATGGCCAACTCGACGGCGGCTTCGGCCAGGGCACGGCTGTGGGAGACCACCACGACCCCCACGGAGATCATGCGCTGGCCACCACGCCTGCGAGGGCTTCCACCAGGTAGGTGGCCGAAGTGGCGCCGGGGTCTTGGTGCCCCCGTGCCCGCTCCCCGAGGTAGCTCGCGCGGCCCTTGGTGGCCACCATGTCCACCGTGGACTCCCGCCCCTCCCGCGCGGCCTGCGCTGCCCGGGTGAGGGCCTCCGGCGCGGATGCCCCCTCGGCCACCGCGGCTTCCAGTGCATCGCACGCGGGGACCAGGGCATCGAGCATGGTCTTCTCGCCGGTGGTGGACTTGCCACGCGCCGCCAGTCCGTCCACGCCAGCGCGCAGCCCCGTCGTGAGCTGCTGAAGATCCACGGAGTCGGCGTCGCCGAGGCTCGCACCCATCCGCATCAGCAGGGTGCCGTAGAGGGGCCCGCTGGCGCCGCCGACGCTGCTGACCAGCGACATGCCGGCCTTCTTCAGCAGGGCGCCGGGCGCCTCATCGCCCAGTTGGTCGGCCATCACGGTGGTGCCGCGGTCCATGTTGGAACCGTGGTCGGCGTCGCCGATGGCGGCATCCAGCTCGGTGAGGTAGCCCTTGTTCTGGTGGACCAGGTTGGTGAACTCGTGCAGCCAGGACGAGAAAGTGCCCGTGGTGTAGCCCATGCTCACGCGCCCCACCGCAGGCCGGGGGTCTCGACGGGCGCGTCCCACAGGCCCAACAGTTCGTCGTCGAGCGCCAACAACGTCAGCGAGCACCCGGCCATGTCGAGGCTGGTGACGTAGTCACCCACCAGGGTGCGCACGATGTTGACGTCGGCGGTCCCGAGCAGCTCCGCGATCTCGCCGTGCATGATGTAGAGCTCCGAGAGGGGGGTGCCGCCCATGCCGTTGACGATGACCAGGACGTCCTGCCCCTGGTACTCGCGGTCGGCGAGGATGGGCTCGACCAGTTGGCGGGCGATGTGGCCTGCGTCGGCCAGTGGTTCGCGGTGGCGGCCCGGTTCGCCGTGGATGCCGATGCCGATTTCCATTTGGTCCTCGGGCAGGTCGAAGGTGGGTTTGCCCACTGCGGGCACGGTGCAGCTGGTCAGCGCCATCCCCATCGAACGACCGGCTTCGTTGACCTTGGCGGCCAGTTCCAGCAGCTCATCGAGCGAGCGGCCCTGCTCGGCGGCGGCGCCGAGAATCTTCTCCATCGGCACGGTCAGGCCAGTGCCACGACGGCCCGCCGTCCAGGTGGAGTCCTCGACGGCCACGTCGTCGGCCACCAGGACGGAGGCCACCTGGACCCCCTGGTCGGTGGCCAGTTCGGCTGCCATCTCGAAATTCATCACGTCGCCGGTGTAGTTCTTGACGATGTGCACCACGCCCCGACCGGCGTCGGCCTCAACGGTGGCAGCGAGGATCTGGTCCGGCGTGGGAGAAGTGAACATTTCCCCGGCGACGGCGGCGTCCAGCATGCCGGTACCGACGAAACCGCCGTGCAGGGGTTCGTGGCCCGAGCCGCCGCCAGAGACCAGAGCCACCTTCTCGGAACGCAGCGCCTCGCCGCGGTGGATCACGCGGTTGGTGAAATCGACGCGCAACTGCGGGTGGGCCGCGGCCACCCCCTTCAGCGTGTCGGCAATGACGGAATCCACGGAGTTGATGAGCTTCTTCATCTGGCCCTCCCGACCTGAAGACTGCGGCGCCCGAAGTGGGCTTGCTGGCACTCTAATCCTGTGGGAACGGCTATGCATGGTGCTGGCATTCTTTGTGCGTGCATAGTTTCATCCACGATGCCTTCAGTTCCCTGATGCGGCGCCACGACAGGTGGGCGTTGCCCACCGAAGCCGGGCAACGCGCTGCGCTGAACCGTGTGCATGCCGAGAAGATCCTCGGACGCCACGGCTTCGCCGCGCCTGCCGACCTGGCGCCGCACCATTACCTGACGGAACGAACCCGCTTGTGGGAGGGCGCGTTCGACCGCAACATGGAACGCGAGTTCGAGTTCGACCGCATCATCGATCCGCTTCCGGAGCATTGGAGCCCGGGCCAGGCGCCGGCCTTCACGGTGTTGCTGGATGCCGCGCAGGGCTGGAAAGGGCTGCAGCGCGCCGCGGAGGTCGCTCTCGGTGTCGCGGTCGTCACCACCGGGTTGGCCTTCATGCTGGAGTGGGGGACCCCGCTGCTGCCGTTCGTGACGCTGGGAGTGGTGCTGTTGCTGCTCTGCGTGCTGGGCCTGGTGAGATGGCGCGTCCACGTCGAGGAGAACCGGGCCTTGCTCCGGTGGGGTGCCAGCAGCCCGGGGAGGATCGCTCGCGGCATCCCGGGCTGGGCACGCGACGCGGCCTGGGCAAGCGAAGCAACACTCTTGGCGTTCGCCGGCTCGCTGGTGTTGGTGGTGGGGGCGTTGGCCAACCTGCTGTACCGCGTGGTGACGTGGGTGGTGGGTCAGTTCGCGGAGGGGTCGGGGCAGTTCCCGCTGGGATCCGTGATCGGGTTCGTGGCCGCTTGGGGCCTCCACCGCCTGGTGGCAGCGGCCGGACGCCGCGTGCACGTCGCCTCGTCCCTGCGTGACGACGCCTTCCGCTGGCTGGGCTGGGTGGACGAGGAGGACGAATCCGACGACCACACCGACGACTGGTGACACGCATGGCGCTCCCGCGTAGGGTGCTGCCATGCCGAATTTGGACCGTTCCGCACCGTCGCAGCAGGGCATCGACGCCGCCGGAATCCTGGAGTTGCTGGACCGCGTCC
>CAZPSO010000127.1:2102-7640 GCA_964588895.1 uncultured Tessaracoccus sp. | reverse complement strand
AGCAGCGTGTTGGCCAGGATGAACTCGCTGTAGGTGCCGATGAACTGGTTCAGGAAGATGAAGAGCAGCATGGGGATGCTGATGGGGATGATGATGCGCCAGAAAGCCCCAAGCCGCGTGGCGCCGTCCACCATGGCCTGCTCCTCCATGCTGGGACTGAGCGAATCGAGATACCCTTTGAAGATCCAGGTGGAGAAGGCGATGGCGCCACCGGAGTAGGCCAGGATCAGGCCCGTGAAGGTGTTGAGGAGGTCGAGGCGGCTCATCAGGTAGAAGATGGCCACCAGCGCCATGAAGGTGGGGAACATCTGCACGAAGACGAACGTGAGCAGCGTGTTGTAGCGACCCTCGAACTTCAGGCGCGAGAAGGCGTAACCCGCCGTAGTGGACAGCAGCACGGCCAGCACGCCGGTCGTGCCGGACACGAGCAGGGTGTTGCGGATGTAGAGCGGCACCATCCCGCCGATGCTGGCCGGCAATCGCCGGCCCTCGGCCGTCAGGCCGTAGAACTGCTCGGGCCCGATAGTGACGACCAGCAGCGCCGCCGCCCCGAAGATCGTCCAGCCGGCCGCACCCCGCGCCACCTCGAGCTTGCGGGAGTAGAAGCCGAAACGCGGCAGGATGACGCTGCCGATGACGACGAGGATGGCCGCGATCAGGATCCCGGCGAGCAGCCAGTGATGCCACGCCAGGTGGGTCTCCCGCAGCACCTTCTCGTACTGCACCACCGAGATGTCCGCCGGGTTCGGCAGTACGCCCGCGCGCACGAGGATGTTGCCCGTTCGGGGCAGGGCGCCCGCCAGGGTGTCGTTGCGGTTGAAGGAGACGGATAGCAGGTAGACCACCGGGTAGAAGACCGCCAGCACCACCACCCAGATGAAGATGTGGGTGCCCGCCGTCACCGCGTAGCGCCAGGCTCGCAGCGGCCTGGTGGCGAGTCCGTACAGGTACGCCATGCCGCCGATGGCCAGGATGACCAGCACGAAGGAACTGAGGAAGCGCCACCAGGCGCCGGGGATGACCAGCATGCGGTCCCGCATGATCGGCTCGGGCGCCGTGGCCAGGAGGAACCAGACCACGGCGACCGTGATGAGCGCCACGAGGCCCATGGTCCAGAAGTGGATCCGCTTACCGCTGTTCATACGCGTGCCTCGTCCTTCAGCGCCCCGGTGACCCTGAAGTTCATCAGGCTCACGGCCAGGGTGATGACGAAGATGATCAGCGAGATGGCCGACCCGAAGCCGTACGCGTAACCGCCCTGGCTCCTGAACGCCTCGTTGTAGGCCCAGCTGATGAGGATGTCCGTGCCGCGCGCGGTGGCGGTGCCCCAGGGAACGGGCGGCCCGCCGTCGGTGAGCAGGAAGATGACGTTGAAGTTGTTGAAGTTGAAGGCGAACGTGCTGAGGGCTATGGGCACGAGCGCGGTGCGCAGCAGGGGCCCGGTGACGTTCCAGAAGCCCTGCCAGGGGCTGGCGCCGTCGATGCGCGCCGCCTCGTAGATCTCGTCCGGGATGGCGGAGAGCGCACCGAGCGTGGCCGTCATCATGAACGGCAGGCCCAGCCAGAGGTTCACGAGGATAACGGCCGCCCGCGCGGCGTTGGCGTCGCCCAGCAGCCAGTTGATGGGTTCGGCGCTGATGTCAAGCAGGGCCAGCACGCGGTTGATGGCGCCGAAGTTCTGGTTGAGGAACCCCTTCCAGACCTGGATGGTGATGACGCTCGGCAGCGCCCAGGGGATGATCAGCAGCGTGCGGTAGAGGTTACGGAACCTCAGCGCCTTGTTGTTGAGCAGCACGGCGATGAGGATGCCCGCAGCGAGGTTGAGCGCCACCGTGATGATGGCGAAGCTGATGTTCCACACGAAAACCGGAATCAGCGCGCGGGGCGCGGACGCCATGATCCGGCTGAAGTTGCGCCAGCCCACCCAGCCGAAGTCGTTGTAACGCGCGATGGACACGGGCTCGGAACCCTCGGGCAGCGGCTGGTCGAGCGTGAGGCTGGTGCCCTCGGTGGAGACGATGGTGCGCTGTATGGCAGCTCGGTCCAGTTGCACGCTCACCGCGCTCAGGTCGGCCGGGAAGGGGGGCGCCCGCTCGAGGGTGAGCCGCGCTCCGTCCTGCTCGACCACGCGCACGCTGTCGGCGAAGCCGAGGTCGGGCATGTAGAGCTCGACGGTCTGCACGTCCCGGCCCGCGGGCGGCTCCTCGGCAAGCACGAGGGTGGTGCCGTCCAGCTCGGAGCCTGCTATCTCGATCTCGCCGGAGGCGTAGACCACGGCCCGCACGCCGTTGCAGCCGTTCCGGAGGTTATGGCACGCCAGGTTGGTGGTGCCGGCGACCTGGAAGGTAACGCCGTCGAAGCTCTCGATCCTCGTCTCGGTGGTGGGGTTGAGCTCGCCGTTGCGGATGCCGGCGTAGTCGGTGAACGCGAGCCCGATCGTGAGTATGACGGGGAAGAACGTGAAGGTCAGCAGGAAGATGATGGCCGGCAGCAGGTAGTACCACGGCATGATCCACCGGAAGCGCTGCGCTATCCACCGGAGCACGAGCAGGAGCACTACGGCGCCGATGGGTAGGCCCACGAAGGCGGGTGCGTCCGGCGCCAGGAGGCGGATGAGCAGGTAGCCCGCCACGCCTGCCACCGCCGAGATGGTGAGCGCGGCGGCTAACAACCCGAGCGACTTCAGTACCCCGCCGGCCGTGGATTTGCTCTGGGGCAGGTACTGCTTGGGAGAGCGCGAGATGTCGATGGTCTGTACCCCCTGCGTGCGTAAGGGCTGAGTAGCTTCCTGTTCGGTTCGGTTGGTGGTCCCCGGCCCGGAGCGCCCCAAGAGAAGCGGCCAGGGAGGGTATCCCTGGCCGCAAGTCTACTACCTGGGCCCAGTCGTTCGGCCCGGGTGGGGGTTCAGCTTATTGGCCCTGGATCTCCTGGACGGCCTGGTTCAGCGTGGCGCCCACGTCGGCGTTGGCGTCCTCGGTGATCACGTTGAGAGCGTTGCCCAGGGGCGACCAGACGGCGCCCATCTCGGGGATGTTCGGCATGGGCTCGGCGTGCACCAGAGCCGCGCCGAAGCCGGCGATGATGGGGTCGTCTTCCACTTCGGCGAGGGCCGAGGTGGAGGCGGGGATGCGGCCGGAGAGACGCGCCATGGAGACCTGGGCGTCCTTGCGCGAGAGCCACTTGGCGAAGTTGGCGGCCTCGACCTTGAGGTCGCTGAAGGAGTTCACCAGCACGCCCTGCACGCCCATGAAGCCGGCGAACGGCGTACCGTCGGCCAGGGGCGGCATGGGGTATACGCTGACGTCAAGGCCGACGTCCTCGTACTGGCTGATGGCCCAGGGGCCGGTGTAGATCATGCCGAGGGCGCCGTCGACGAAGAGGCCGTTGGCCACGTCGTAGTTGGTGCCGGAGGGGATGAGGCCGCGGGCGAAGCGGAGGTCGTGCAGCGCCTGCGCACCCGCCACCGCGCCTTCGTTGGCGAGGCCGATGTCGTTCGGGTTCAGGCCGCCGGAGGCGTCGCGCCCGAAGACGTACCCACCGTTGGTGTGCAGCCAGGCGTAGCTGAAGTAGAAGTTGTTGATGTCGTACATGAAGCCGAAGGTGTCCGCCGTGGTGAGCTCCTCGGCGAGGTCCATGGTGGCTTCGTACGTGGCCGGGAGCTCGTCGACGAGCTCGTTGTTGACGATGAGCGCCGGGCCTTCCACGTACATGGGGAGCCCGAAGAGGCGGCCGGCGTAGGTGTAGCCGAGGCGGGCCTGCTCGCTCAGGTCGGAGAGGTACGCGCTGGTGGCGTAGGTGGACATGTCGAGGAGCACGCCGCCGACAGCCATCTCACCGATCTGGTCGTGGGGTACGCCGGCGAAGACGTCGCCGGCCTGACCCTGCGGGGCGGCCAGGAGGGCCTGCTGCTTGAGTTCGTTGACGTCCAGGCGGACGATCTCTACGTCCACGCCGAACGCGTCGCTGAAGGAGGCGGACTCCTCACGGAGCCAGTCGAGGGTCTGGTCGGTCCAGGTGGTCCAGACCGTCAGGGTCTGACCGAAGGCCACACCGAACGTGGCTATGGCAAGAAGTGATGCTACGAGGAATTTCCTCAAGGTTGTTCTCCTTCCGATATCGTCCGGTGGGCTGCTCGAGGGCTTACGCCAGCGGCAGGTCGCCCACCCGACCTGGCTCCAAGATACCCAGTGCGGCGGGGCACTGTCCATGAGGCGGTTGACCCGTTCTTAACCTTCATGACGCCGTTCGGACGCGCTCTCCAGGTGTGCCGCGGCTAGGCGTTGCGGAGCCTGAAGCGCCCACCCGGCGTGGCCTCCACGGTGCCCAGAAGCTCGAGCGTGGCCAGCGCCCCGATCAGCACGTTCGGTGGGTGCGCGGTGGCCGCCGCCAGCGCGTCGAGCGTGGTCTCCACGCCGGGCGTCAGGTGCCGCAGGACCTGCTCGGACACCTCGTCCAGTGGTGGGCCGGTCGGCCGGCCCGCGGCGGCTGGGAACGGCAAGCCCGGCTGCACGTGCCCTGCATCCTCTTCACCGCCTACCTGCGTGCGTGAGGGGCTCAACTCATCGAACTTGGCCAGAACCTCGAGGTGGCTGAAGGCGAAATCGGCTCCGTCACGGATCATGGCGTAGCAGCTGGCGCCCGTGGCCGTCCAGGGGGAGGCGGGCACCGCCAGGGTGTCGCGCCCCTGTTCGAGCGCGTGCGCCACGGTGCTGTTGGTGCCGGAGCGCACGCCGGCCTCCACCACCAGGACCCCGCGGCTGAGGCCGCTGATGACGCGGTTGCGCTGCAGGAAGCGGAACTGTTTCGGCGCCACGTCCGGCGCCCACTCCGAAACGATCGCGCCGCCGGCGGCCACTATGCGCCGCGCCAACCCTTGGTGCACGGCGGGGTGGAGGTGCCCGTGGCCACCCCCAAGCACCGCCACCGTACCCGCTGGCCTCGGGGTGGGCGCTACCCCGGGCTTCCAGTCGAAGCTGGGTGCAGCCGCACCGGCAGCACCCTCGAGCTCGAGCGCTTCCAGCGCTCCCTTGTGCGCCGCACCGTCGATGCCGATGGCGAGACCCGACACAACGAGCACGCCCTCGCGGGAGAGCGCGCGCCCCATGTCGCGCGCGAAGCCCAGCCCGCCCGGCGTGGCGCGGCGGGTGCCCACCACGGCGAAGGAGCGCACCTCGTCCGAGGGGTAGGCCAGCTGCGGGGGCAGCTCGCCCTCCACGAAGAGGATGGGCGCGCAGCCCACGGGGTCGTCGTGCAGTGCAGGCGGATAGTCGTGGTCCTCCCAGGTGGTGACATGCAGGCCAGCCGTGAGCGCAGACCTGAGCTGCGCCGCGGCCTTGGGCAGCTGCCGAAGCACGGCCGTCTGCAGCCCCGTGGCCTTGCTCGGCGCCACCCCGAGAACGGCGGCCAGCCGTGCGGCCGGAGCACTCAGGGCCGCCTCGAGCGAACCGAACTCCGTGACGAGCGGACGCATGCGCGCCGCCTTCATGCCGGTCGCGGTGAAGACCGCCTGGTAGAGGGCGCCGCGGTCCGAGGAGAAGC
>CAZPSO010000127.1:0-2002 GCA_964588895.1 uncultured Tessaracoccus sp. | reverse complement strand
CGCTGCCGCTCGTCGAGCACCATCTCCACCAGGCCCTCCACCGTGGCCATGGCGTCGTGCACGTCCTCGTCCTTGGCGGGCACACCGAGCACCTCACTCAGCAACTCGTCGAATAACGCCACCGCCCCGGCCCTGTAGCCTTCGCCGGCACCCTCTTCCAGGGCACGGTTCATGGCGCGCGACGCGTCGAACAGCGTAGCGATGGCCTGCGGGGTGTTGAGGTCGTCGTTCATCGCAGCCGCGAAGCGGCCTCTGAACTCGCCGAACGGCGCGTCATCGGGAACTGCCTCCTCGCCCAGGCCGGCGCGGGCCGCGCGGTACGTGTCGCGGAGGCGCCTCAAGCCCTGGGCGGAGGAGAAGATGCCCTCCTCGCTGAAGTCCGAGACGCTGCGGTAGTGCGACCGGAGGAGGTGGAAGCGGATGACGAGCGGGTCGTACTGCTCGAACAGGTCGACGAGCGTCACGAAGTGGTTCTTGCTCTTGGCCATCTTCTCGCCCGCCAGCGTGATCATGTTCCAGTGCATCCAGTAGCGCGCGAAGGCCTTGCCAGCGGCCTCGGCCTGCGCGATCTCCGCCTCGTGGTGCGGGAAGACGAGGTCCAGGCCACCGCCGTGGATGTCGAACTCGTCCCCTAAGTACTTGGTGGCCATGGCGGTGCACTCGATGTGCCAGCCGGGAAAACCCTGCCCCCAGGGACTGGGCCACCGCATGATGTGGCCGGCCTCGGCGCGCTTCCAGAGCGCGAAGTCTCGCGGGTCGTCCTTGTCGGACCGAACCTCCACGCGCGCGCCCTCCACCTGTTCGCTGGGGTCGCGTCCCGAGAGCTTGCCGTACGCCTCCCAGGCGGAGACGTCGAAGTAGACGCTGCCGTCCTGCTCGTACGCCACGCCGCGCTCGATGAGTTCCTGCGTCAGCTCCTGCTGCTCGATTATGTGGCCCGTGGCTCGCGGCACGATGCTGGGCCGCCGCACGTTCAGGCGCGCCATGGCGTCGAAATAGGCCCAGAAGTACTTCTCCGCCACCTCCATGGGCTCGAGCTTCTCGATCTGCGCCCGCCTGGCGAGCTTGTCCTCGCCCTCGTCGGCGTCGTCCACCAGGTGGCCCACGTCGGTCACGTTGGTCACGAACCGCACCTCGAGTCCCTGGTGCTCCAGCCAGCGCCTCAGCACGTCGAACACCACCGGTCCGCGGGCGTGCCCCAGGTGGGGCTCGGAGTAGACGGTCGGCCCGCACATGTAGATGCCCACGTGCCCGTCCACCACGGGTTCGAACGGCTCCTTGCGCCTGGTGAGGGTGTTGTAGAACTCCAGCTGCATCGCGTCCTCCGGAGACCCGGCCGCCCATGTGTGCGGCCAGGGAAGATCTATCCGATCTGTAGGGAAGTGCCGAAACGCGTTCGGCGGATCTTGTGGAAGTTGAGTGGACTGGTGCCGTGCGTGACGCCCGTCAGGGGCATCGCGGGTGTTCCTTGGTCAGACGGCGCCGAAACGGGTCGGGCGCGGTCCGAGCACAGGGGGAACACAGGCACCGGAGAGCCCGCCGGCCAGACATCGCTGGTCGGCCGCAGCGGCGCACGTCAGGCGTGCGGGCGTGCGTGGGCGCGGAGAAACCTGTTCCACGGAAACGACTGTAGCACGCTTGCCGCCGCCCGGAAGCAGGGGAGAGACCCAGCCGTGAGCGTCTCACTCTAGTCGACCCTGGTAGATTCGGCTCGTGGCTCACGCGACCGCGGCAGCGCCCGCAACCCACGAGGAGATCATCGACGGTTCCCGCTTCCTGGCGTACGTCTGGCCCGCCTCGGGCCCGGAGGCAGCCGCCGAGCTCCTGGAAGGGGTACGCGCGGAGCACCCGGACGCCACGCACCACTGCTGGGCCTACAAGTTCGGGGAGGTCCAGCGCTTCTCCGACGACGGGGAGCCGGGCGGCACGGCCGGCAGGCCGATGCTCGAGGTGATCCTCAAGCGCGAACTGGACATGGTGGCCACGGTGGTGGTGCGCTACT
>CAZPSO010000126.1:0-7645 GCA_964588895.1 uncultured Tessaracoccus sp. | reverse complement strand
GACCATGGGCAACAAGTCCGTAGACCGTGAGGCGATGGCCAAGGCCGCCCAGCAGATCGAGCAGAAGCACCAGCAGATCCACTCGCTCCAGACCACCCTGCAAGGCCAGATGACGGAGTTGTCGGGCCGCTGGACCGGCCGGGCCGCCAAGGCCTTCCAGGACGGCTACCGCATGTTCGACGCCGAGTTCGAGAAGGTCAAGGGTGGCCTCGACAAAATCCACACCCAACTGGTCCAGACCAACAAGGAGTACGTGGCGCGCGAGGAAGAAAACCAGGCCACCGCCAACTCCATCGCCGGCCTCATCAACGGCTGACCCCCCGCACTTACGGAATTAGGAGACTGACATGAGCGAACAGACGGTTTACTCGCAGGCTGCGATGAGTGACGGCATCTCCGCACTCAACAACGCGCAAAAGACCCTCGCCAACCTGCTGGAGGAGCTGATCGGCCAGCTCAACGCCTCCCTGGGGATGTGGGAGGACAACGCGCGCAACACCTACCAGGAAGTGCAGAACGAGTGGAACGCCTCCGCTGACCGCCAGCAGCAGATCGTGCAGCGCATGCCCGTACTGCTGTCCCAGATCAACGATGGCTACAACGCCACCGAGGTCAAGAACGCAGGCATCTGGGCCTGACCTTCCCGGATCACGACGAAGGGCAGGAATCCCACATCGCGGGGTTCCTGCCCTTCGTCGTGATCATTTCAGCAGTTTCGACATCCGGCGATCGGCCAGCTTCTTCCCGCCTGTCTGGCATCCGGGGCAATACTGCAGGGACGACTCGGCGAACGAGACCTCGGCCACCGTGGTTCCGCACACCGGGCATGGCTGCCCGGCACGGCCGTGGACGCGCATCGCCGAGCGTTTCGAGTCCTTCAATTCGGACGGTTGCGTCCCCGCCGTGTTCTCGATCGCCTCGGCCAGCACCCCCCGGATGTGCCCGAACAGGGCACGAATCGCGTCTTCGTCGAGCGAGTTCGCTGGGGTGTAGGGGCTGAGCCGGGCGGCGTGGAGGATCTCGTCGGAGTATGCGTTGCCGATGCCGGCCAACACCTTCTGGTCACGCAGCACCCCCTTGAGCCGGGCGCGACCCGCGGCCTCGAGGATCCCAGCCAGGGTGGCCGCCTCGAAATCTGCTCCCAGGGGGTCGGGACCCAGCGACGCGATTCCCGCCACGTCCCGCGGGTCGCTCACCACGTAGACGGCCACGCTCTTCTGGGTACCGGCCTCCGTCAGGGTCAAGCCGGACCCGTCATCGAACACCAGGCGCAGCACCACCCCCGACTTGCCGGGGCGGGGCACCGTCGTGGGCGCCTCCGGATGCCAGGTGACCCAGCCGGCACGGGCCAGGTGCGCCACCAGGTGTACGCCCTGGGCGGCGATGTCGAGGAACTTGCCGTGCCGGGTGACACCGTCGATGTCGAGACCGACCAGGGCTTCCAGGGGTGGGTCGAAGGTTTTCAGCGCGTGGAAGGAGGCGAGATGTCCTGCCGCCACCACCTTCCCGCGGAGACGTTCGTCGAGGAACCTCACCAGGGCGTGGATCTCCGGCATTTCGGGCATGGTCTCACCTTTCGTCCAGTTGCTCCAGGAGTTCGGCGCCAGTCATGGAGAACCCCCTGTTCCAGGCGTTGTTGTGGGGTGAACCAAGAGCCTGTTCCAGCTCACGAAGATACTGATGTCGGGGAAGTTCCCGGGCTCCCAGTGACTCCAGGTGCGGGGTGAGCCACTGCACGTCGAGAAGGTGTGCGCCGATGCGTCGCATCTCCACCACCAGCCTCATGAGCGCCACCTTGGAGGCGTCGCGCCCGTGCTGCGGGTGGTGGAACATGGACTCGCCCGCCACGAGTCCGTTCTGGTGGACGGCGTAGAGCCCCCCCACGAGCCGGCCTTCGTCGTCCCAGGTCTCGACGCTGTGGACGTAGCCACTGTGGTGCAGTGCCGTGTAGGCCGTCTCGATGCGCTCATCGATCCAGCGGCCCTCCCGTTCGGAGTCTGCACAGGCCGCCAGGACGCCCGTGAAGTGGGCATCCACGGTGGTGTTGTAGCGCTTCGCGGACTTGCGCATCGACCGGGTCACCCGCAGCGATCCAGGCCCCAGCGCCCCCCTCCGCAGCGGGGACCACCACCCCATGGTGGCTTGGTATCCCTCCACCTCCAACGGCATCGGGAACACACCGCACCGGTAGCCCATGAGTGCCATGGTGGGCTGGAACTGCTCCGTGTAGCCGATCAGGTCCTGGTGGGGCCAGTCCCGGTGCTCTCCGAAGTAGGTCTCCAGCATCTGGCCAGTGTTACATACCGGATCAGGGACAATCCCCATACCGGCTGCTTGGGCCGAGGGGCATACTGGAGCCGATAGCGAACGGCCCATCGGGTCGCAGAGAAGGGACGAGGATCATGGCACAGTCCACGAACGCAGTTGCCGTCGCGGAAGGTGTCCCGGCAGACCTGTTCCACCAACTCCTCGACCTGGCCATCCAGGGCAAAGGGAAGCTTCCCGGCGTGAAGAAGGCGGCCGGCAAGCTGCTCACCCGTCACGAGGACGCCGACGCCGCCACCTCCCGGTTGGTCACGGAGCACGTCGCCCTGGCGGGCGGGCAGGGATTCGCCACCAATTGGGGCGGGTTCCTCGTGGCGTTCGCCACCATCCCGGCCAACATCACTGCCTCCACGTTCGTGCAGGCACGCATGGTGGCGGGCATCGCCCACCTGCGTGGCTATGAACTCGACGATCCCCGGGTTCGCACGGCCATCGCCATGATCATGCTCGGCCCCGGCGCCAGCGCCACCCTGATCAAGAAGGGGGTGTTGCCGTCGTCACCGTTCGCCGTCGCCACCGCACCCATCTTCGATGCGGAACTCGACCGCCAGGTGTGCCGTTCACTCGTGGAGCGCATCATGAACCAGCTCAGCAGCAAGCGTCTGGGGGTCTTCCTCGGCAAGCGGATCCCCTTCGTCGGAGGAGGAGTGGGTGCCGCCGTCGATGGCTGGTCCACCCATTCCATCGCACGCCACGCCATGGCGGAGCTCCCCAGCCGCCGCCCCCGGACCCCCGGCAGCGGGATCTCCGAGCAGGCGTGACACCTTCGGCACTCGAGGAAGCGTGAGAGCGGATCCGACGTGTCATCCGGGTACGGACTAACGATGCATCTCAGGACTGGAAGTGGAGGCGCGCCACGCGGGGGGCCACCAGGCAGGTGACCTCATAGGTGATGGTTCCCATCAGGTCGGCCAGTTCGGTCACCGTGATTTCCTCATCCCCGCTGGAGCCCAGCAGGACCACTTCGTCACCGACCACCACCCGTGGCCTCTCAGGTCCCAGGTCGATCATGGTCTGGTCCATGCACACCCGTCCGACGATGGGGTAGCTGCCGCCGCCGATCAGCATGCGCCCGGTGTTGGACAGCAGGCGCGAGTAGCCGTCGCCGTAGCCGACCAGCACGGTGCCGATCCACGTCTCGCGCGGCGCGGTCCACGTGCGCCCATAGCCCACCGTCTCCCCGGCGCGCACTTTCTTGATGAAACCCAGCCGGCTGGTCCACGTCGCGACGGGCGCGAGCTGGACGCAGCGGGGGGTGTGGGCGTCCGGGTAGCAGCCATAGGCCATGATGCCCGGGCGGACGAGATTGGTGGTTCCAAGGTCGTGCAGCAGGATGGCCCCCGAATTGGCGGCAGAGATGTGGGGGACGCGCCCCACGAGCCGCTCGATCTCTTGGCAGGCTCTCTGGAACACCACCAGTTGTGACCGGGTGAACTCCACCCCCTCCGGTGTGTCGCTGGAGGGAAAGTGCGTGAACACGCCCTCCAGCTCCAGGTGCGAGGCCGACCGGATTCTTCCGGCAAGGGCGACCGCGTCCCTCGCCGGAGCCCCCACACGACCCATGCCGGTGTCCAGCTTGAGGTGCACCGTCAGCATCCGGTTACCGGACACCGCGGCTTGCTGCGCCGCGTCAATGGTGGCCGCGTCGACCACCGTCAGCGTGAGGTCAGCCGCCGCTGCAGCCTCGAGCTCGTCGGCCAAGGCCGGTGTGAACTTCAGGATGGGCATGGTGATCCCGGCGTCGCGCAGTTCCTGCCCCTCGCTGACGTGGGCCACGCCCAGCATCTCGGCCAGGGCTTCGTCCTGGATGTGTCGGGACACCTCGACGGCGCCGTGCCCGTACGCGTTGGCCTTCACGGCCACCAGTACGGCACGTCGACCCGCCTGCTGCCGCACGCAGCGCAGGTTGTGGCTGATCGCGGACAGGTCGACGCGAAACTTGGAGACCGGTGACATCGGCTCCATCATGCCGTCTTGGGGACGGCGCCGTCGAGCACCGCCAACGAACCAGGCACTCGGCGAACGTGTCTCACCGCATCGACGCCCCCCTGCTTTGGCACAATGGAGCCCATGTCGAACGATCAGTGGAACAAGGACCCCGGCGAGGGTGAATGGAAGCCGCAGCCAAGCGGGTCCGAAGGGGCCTACCAAGGCCCTGCCAGCCAGCCGGGCCAGCCCGCCCCCGGCCAGGACCAGCCGCAGCAGGACTGGAACCAGACGTGGGACCAGCAGACGTGGAACCAGGGCGCTGAGTCCTCCACCGGCGGAGCACCCCAGTGGGGGGCACCGTCCGACCAGTCGTTCGAGACCGACTCCGACCCCCAGGCCAGCGCCTCCGACGTGGCCGCCGAACAGGGCGCCCAGCAACAGTCAGCCGGCGCCCCAGAGGTCGACCACGCTGGCTTCCAAGGGCAGCGCGCCCAGAGCCAGGAGTCCGACTGGCACAGCAACGCCAGTGCCGGCGAATGGAATCAGCCGGCGCCGGCACGCTCAGCCCAGGACTGGAACCAACAGGCCTCGGCTTCCGGGCAGGACTGGGGTCAACAGCCTGCACCCGGTCAAGACTGGAACCAGCAGGCTGGCCAGGATTGGAACCAGCAGGCGGGCCAGGGCTGGAACCAGCAGCACTCTTCCTCCGCGCAGGAGTGGAACCAGGCAGGAACAGGGGCATGGCACCAGCAAGCCCCCGCCTCAGGCCAAGACTGGAACCAGCAGCAGTCCGCCCAACAGCCGTGGGACTCCCAGGGCCAGCAGCAGTGGGGTCCGCCCCCGGGGCAGGCCGGCTACGGGGCTCCCGCGGCACCCGGCCAGCAGTGGCAGCCACAAACTCCCACGCCCGCGAAGCCCGCCGGACCCGGCTTCGGGTCACTGTTCGACTTCAGCTTCAGCAAGCCGGCCGTCCCCGCGGCGCTGGGGACGCTCTACAAGATCGCCACGATCACGATCGGCGCCGTCCTGCTGATCAACATCATCACGATCGCCGTCAGCAACTACGACGCGAGCTACGTGCTGCTCCGTTCACTGACATCAGCCGGTGAGGCACTGGTGTGGCTGATCGTGATCCGTGTCATCTTCGAGGGCATCAAGGCCCTGGTGTCACACTCCCAGCCCAGGGACACCACCGACGACGAGGAGCCAGCCGCCTGACCAGCGAGGCTATCGTTCACCCCAAGACAAGACGACCAAAGAAAGCGTCTGCGCACACCGATCCGTACACGCAAACGCTTTCGCTTGTTGATTTGTCACAGCTTGCCCCCGGCAAGCTCTGGCCGTGGCCACTCAGAAGAGGAGCGCCTGCGCGGGGTCACTGAGGATGGAGGCCACGTCGGCCAGGAACTTGGAACCCTGTTCCCCATCGACGTTCCGGTGGTCGAAGCTCAGGGCCAAGGTGGTCACCCAACGCGGCTCGACACGCTCGTCGGCGCCGGTGCCCACCACCCAGGGGCGGCGGTCGATGGAACCCATGCAGAAGATGCCCGACTCCTGACCGTTGATCACCGGAGTGCCGGCGTCGATGCCGAAGACACCGACGTTGGTGATGGTGAACGTGCCGCCGGAGTAGTCCGCCGGTTGCAGGGATCCCTCGCGGGAGACCGCTACGAGGTGGTTGATGGCCTGGGTGAGCTCCAGCAGGTTCAACTTCTGGGCCTTCTTGATGTTGGGCACCATCAGCCCCCGGGGGGTGGCAGCGGCGATCCCGAGGTTCACGTCGGCGTGGTAGACGATCTCCTGGTTCTCCTCATCCCAACTGGAGTTCAGATCCGGGTTGCGGCCCAGCGCCAGGCAGATCGCCTTGGCGTAGACCAGCAGGGGGGAGATGCGCAGCCCCTGGAACTCGTTGCGTCGTTTCAGCATCTCCACCAGTTCCATGGTGGCGGTCACGTCAATGGTGGTCCATTCGGTGACGTGCACGTGCTCGGCGACGGAACGCTTCACGTTCTCCGCCGTGGCTTTGCGTACCCCCTTGATGGGTATCCGTCGCTCGGAGCGCCCTTCGAAGGGATCGGACTTGCTACCGAACCCACCGAAATCGCCCGCCTCACTGCCGGGGATCCGTTGGTGGTTCTGCTGGAAGCTGGCCTGGTCGTTGACGATCCGCCCGGACACCCCCTGGCGGGATGCGGACCGGAATGCGGCAGCCGCCTCCACGTCAGCCCGGGTGATTGTGCCACCGATGCCCGTGCCGGTGACGAACCTGAGGTCCACCCCCAGGTCCTGTGCGTACTTGCGGACGGGTGGTTTGGCACGCACCCCGTCGGGACTGCTGGCCAGCACCAGCTGCGATTCGCTCGGGCCCTGACCGGGCTCGGGCAGCGGATCACCCACCGGTTCTGCGCGCACCGCCTGGGGTGGTTGCTGTTCCTCTGCGGGGCGGCCGGGCTCGTGGGGCTCATAGGCATCACTGAGCGCCTGGCGCACGCCGTTGCTGTTCTCGGGTCCAGTACCCCCTCGTCCGCGACGGCGGCGCCGAGGGGTTTGCTCGGCAGCGGGACCATAGCCCACGAGGTTGGGTTCAGGCGCCTCATCGGCGCCGTCCTCGATCTCGGCGATGGACGAGCCGACCTCCACCACCTGCCCCTCGGCCGCCAACAGTCGCTTCACCGTGCCGGCCCACGGGGACGGCAACTCCACGAGGGATTTGGAGGTCTCCACTTCCACGAGGACATCGTTGACCTGGACCTCATCTCCCTCCGAGACCCGCCACGCGATGATCTCCGCCTCCTCGAGGCCCTCGCCGGGATCTGAGAGCAAGAACTGACGCAACATATCGGGATCCTAGTAGGCCAGGGACGCATCGACGGCGTCCAGGATGCGGTCGAGGTTGGGCATGTAGCCGTCTTCGACGCGCGACGGCGGGTAGGGAACGTCCCAGCCGGTGACGCGCTGGACCGGGGCTTCCATCTCGTAGAACAGTTCCTCGTGCAGGTGGGCGGCCAACTCGGCACCCAGTCCCAGGGTGCGATGCGCCTCGTGCACCACGATGGCGCGCCGGGTGCGGCGCACCGAGGAGATCACCGTTACCCAGTCAACGGGGCTGAGGGTACGCAGGTCCACCACCTCGAGGTTGATGCCCTCCTCGCTGGCCACCGCCGCCGCATCGAGGCAGGTCTTGACCATGGCCCCCCAACACAGGATCGTGGCATCGGTGCCGTAGCGCGCAATGTCGGCCTGGTGAAGTGGCTTGGGCTTGTTGAGCGTGTCCACCTCACCCTTGCCGTGGTAGCGACGCTTGGGCTCGTAGAAGACGACCGGGTCGTCGGAGGCGACCGCCTGCTGGATCATCCAGTAGGCGTCGTTGGCGTTCGACGGCGAGACCACC
>CAZPSO010000125.1:0-7662 GCA_964588895.1 uncultured Tessaracoccus sp. | reverse complement strand
TAGCGCGCTTCCATGGCATGGAAGAGGCCAGGGGTTCGAATCCCCTTAGCTCCACAAGGCGGTGTTTCGTTTCCGGGCATGCAAGCATGTACTTGCATGGTCTGGGTGATGTCCCTAGAGTGAAGAACATGACTTCGCAGCCCCCAACGGGGACGTCCGAAGCCATCTTCGCCGCCGCACTCGAGGTGTTCGCCGAGGAAGGTGTCCGGGGATCCACCACCCGCGAAATCGCCCGTCGCGCAGGTGTCAACGAGGTGACCCTGTTCAGGAAATTCGGGAGCAAGAAGCAGTTGCTCCACGACGCCATCTCTGCCCGTGCCGACGCGGCCCTGCAGTCGGTGCGCTTCACCGGTGACGTGGAGGCCGACCTGGTGAAACTGGCCTCGGAGTACCACCGGAGCCTCGGCGACATGGGAGCCATGCTCACCACACTCCTGAGCGAGATCCCGCGCGACCCGGAACTGCAGGTGGGGCTGCGGGGGATCGAGGACGTCTACGAACGCGTCGCCGGCCTGCTTCGGCGCTACCAGGAACAAGGGGCGCTGCGCGAGGAACCGCTGGACGCCATGGTGATGGCCTTCGCCGGACCCGTGCTCATGACCCACATCGCTCCGGTGTTCCCCCATTCCCAGGAGCGGACACCGTTCGACGCGCAGCGCCACGTGAACCGCTTCCTCACGGGAAGGGCAAACCAGTCGTGATTCGTCCCTCCTTCGACCATCCTCCCGGCTACACGGAGGGCCGGCTCTTCTTCGATGGCGGGGCGTCGCGCGTCCTGACCACCTCCTTCGACGTGGCCGCCTACACCCGGAACGCGCGTGGCAGGTTCGACGTCGACGTGGACGACGTCGTCCTGGATCCCGGGACGCTCGCCGACCTTGACTACCTGTGGCGCATCGAGGCCGCAGCCCTGGGGGACATGCGTTCCATGCTTGCGTCGTGGACCTCGAAGGAGGCGCGCATCACCGCGTTCCTTGGCACGTGGGCCTACGAGAGGTACTGGAACTCGTTCGCCCTGCGCCAACTCCTGCGGGCAGCGGGCGCGGATCCTGAACGCTCCGGCCCGCGCGGCCTGAGGGCGCGCGGGCGGCACGCCTACGTGCAGTACCTGCTGCCCGGCGTGGCCCCCGTGGTGGGCATCTTCGTGGGCGAACCGGTCACCGCGGGTCACATGGCCCGCATGGCGGTGCACGAGGGGGCCATGCAGGTGGCATACCGCGCAGTGCTGCCCCGCCTGGAATCCGCGGCGCGGGCCACTCTCGACGAGATCATCGGCCGGCGCGAGACGTTCCTGGAGTTCTACCGGCTCGAGGCGGCCGCACGTATCCGGCGCTCACCGGCCGAACGCCTGAGTGCACGTCTGAGTCTGTCGTGGCCGTGGTCGCCCATGCGACCCGACTCCGTCGCGGAACCGGACGAGGGTGTGCGCCTGGCCAGCATCTTCCGCAACCCCGCCGGCAAGATCGAACTGGCCGCATCCGACGCAGAGGTCGCCGGCCTGGTGGGGACGTCGCCGTCGGTCACCATGGTCGGCGCCAGCATGCGCCGCGCCCGCAGGGCCTCGAGTCGTTCCCGGAGAAGGAGCCACGGTGGCATTTGATCTTGATCGCTTCACGCAGACCTCGGAGGCGGTGAAGTGGGAGGATCTGGACTTCACCACGTTCCAGGACCGGCCGCTGCACCCGGACATCCTGCGCTGCCTGCGTTACATGTGCGACGTCGAATACCACACGTCGTGCTTCCTGCGGGACCTACTGGTGACCCGGTCGCGCGAGAAGGAGGACGCCGCGGGGTTCATGACCATGTGGAACCGCGAGGAGTTCTGGCACGGCGAGGCCCTCTCGGCGGTGCTCGAACAGCACGGCATCATCGTGGACTACGACGAGTTGAAGGCCAAGCGCATCAAGCTCGGCTGGCAGAACGCCCTGGGCCCCCTGAGACAGTCGGTGATGTCCAACCTGGTGGGCAAGAACCTCGTTGCCGTTCACATGGCCTGGGGAGCGGCCAATGAGCTCTCGGCCGTGGCAGCCTACCGTCGTCTCGCCAACATGACCGATCACCCCGCTCTCTCGCCGCTGCTGAAGCGGATCGGACAGCAGGAGACCCGCCACGTGGCCTTCTACACCACCCAGGCCCGCAAGGTGATGGAGAACTCCACCTCGGCACAGCGCCTGGTGCGGCTGGCGCTGGGCTCCGGCTGGCGGCCCGTGGGCTCCGGGATCATGGGCGAGGAGGAGGTGCGCCACGTCATGGGCTACCTCTTCGCCGGCAAGTCCGACGAACTCGACAAGCTGGACCGCGCCGTGCAGCGCCTGCCCGGTCTGGAAGGCCTCACCATCTTCCGCGACGCGTTCGCCAAGCTGGGGATCAGCTGAGTCCCGGGTGCGGGGCCCTTATTCTCTCCCTGGGTCGCCGTGCCCAACCGGTGTGGCGACCCATACGAAGAATTGCGACGCTGTCCTGCTGAACCAATCCGGCTGATCCGGTGCCCGATCGCGGCTACGGTGGACCCCATTGTCGTCGAGGGAGATACTGATGGCCGACCCCGCCCGCCGGGCAACCACTCCGGGGACACCCCCGGTAACCGACGGACCCTGGCTTCGGCCGTCGCCGGAGCGGCCGGCCGAACCCCGCTGGGGACACGTCGACGGCCTCCAGGTGGGGCTGCATCCCCTGCCCGGGCCACGCGGTCTGCTGCGCCTGTTCACCCCGTATCTGGGCCACGACCGACTACGGTTGCTGAACTTCGTCGCAGTGGAGCCGATCGCGGCCGGCGAGTCGAAGCGCGGCTTCTCCGAACTCGAACCCAGCGACCTCGACGGGGTGCGCGGCAAGCGATTCTGGACCTCCGACCATGCCGGGGACACCGAACCGTCAGATCCGCGGGACGCTGCCCGTGGTGTGGTGGAGCAGGCCGCCGGCACCGAAACACTCACCGTGTGGGTCCATTCCGAGCGTTTCAACAATGGGGCGGAGGTCTCGGTCAGGGTCCGGTTCTTCGCCGACCGACCCCGGGAGGTATCCCTCGCGGCGTATCGTCGGGATGGATCGGTCGACCTGGCCCACTGCGTGCTGACGGCGACCATGGGCAACTTCGCGCGCCTGCGTCACCTGCACCTTCGCGATCGTGTCGTGACCCCGGCTGACCTGTGGCCCGGGTTCACGCGCACCGACTTCACCGACCATGGCCGCTTCCCCCTGGCAGAGTTGCCGGACGCGCCGGAGGGCGGGGTGGTGGTTGCTGCCACCCCCGACGAAGCGGTACCCCAGGACGCGGTGCACATGGACGGCACCGCGGAGCACTGGCGCTACGTCGGAGCGCGCGCCGTACAGGGCTGGCGGGTACCGGCACCCAGTCCGGACCTGCAGGTGCTCGTCAACGGCCGCTGGGCGTACTGGGCCAGTGAGTCACCCATCCCCGGCGGTGTGAGCTACGAGAACTTCGAGATCCTGGAACCGTTCCGGGACGGCCAGGAGTTCATCTACTGGGCTGATGCGCTGGAAGCGGACTTCTCCTGGAACCGCGACTGACCAGCAGTTCGCCGATGTGCTGCCCACCGGGGGCTGTGCCGCCCTAGGATTCTCACGCTGGCCAAAAACCCTGGAGGACGACATGCACGTGGATCCCGCCCGCCTCGATGCGGCGGTGGCCGAGCAGGCATTCAGCGGCGTGATCACGGTGGATGTCGCCGACGAGCGTACCCTCACCCGGGTGGAGGGCAGCCTGCACAGGGGTCTGGGAGTGCCCATGGCAGAGCCCGCGCGAATCGCCATCGCCAGCGGGAGCAAGGCCTTCACCGCACTGGCGGTGATGAGGCTCGTGCAGGACGGCGCCCTGCGCCTCGACCAGCGAGTCCGGCAGATCCTGGCCGACGACCTGCCGCTCATCGACGAAGCCGTGACCCTGGAGCACCTGCTGACACACACCTCCGGCATTGGTGACTACCTCGACGAGGACGGGGACTGGGACGCGGCAGACTTCGTGCTCACCGCGCCCGTGCACACCCTCACCACCTCGTCCGCCTTCCTCCCCCTCCTGGAGGGATACCCGCAGAAGTTTCCCCCTGGCGTGCGGTTCTCCTACTGCAACAGCGGATACATGGTCCTGGGCATCGTGCTCGAACGGGTGACGGGGGAGGGCTACCACGATGCGGTCCGCCGTCTGGTCCTGGATCCTGCGGGATTGGAGCGCACCGGGTTCCTGCCCCTCAACGCCCTGCCCGCCGACGCCGCACCTGGTTACATCGAGGATGAGGGGGACCTGGTCAACACACTTCACCTCCCCATCCTCGGCAACGCTGACGGCGGGGCGTTCACCACGGCCGCGGACCTGCACCACTTTTGGCAGGCACTGCTGCAGGGGCGCATCGTGAGCCGGGAGATCGTCGCGGAGATGACCGCTCCCCGCCATGACGTGCCTGACGAAGGACTGCGGTATGGGATGGGCTTCTGGCTCCACCCCACCCGCGAGGTGCTCATCCTGGAGGGTTACGACGCGGGGGCCTCCTTCCGCTCCAGCCACCTCGTCGAGCGCGACACCACCGTCAGCGTGCTCGGCAACACCTCCGAAGGAGCGTGGCCGGTGATCGGCGTGCTGGCCAAGACGATCGACGAGCACCTGGCATGACGACCATCTTCACGATCGGGCACTCCACGAGACCCATCGAGGAATTCGTCGCCCTGCTGACGGGCCACGGCATCACGCAGCTGGTGGACATCCGCACGATCCCGAAGTCGCGGCACAATCCGCAGTTCGGGCAGGAGGCCCTCGAGCAGTCGCTGACGTCAGCCGGGATCCGGTACGTCTACCTCAAGGACCTGGGCGGGCTGCGGTCGTCACGCCAGGACTCACCCAACACCGGGTGGCGCAACACGTCGTTTCGCAACTACGCCGACCACATGGCCACCGACGCCTTCAAGGATGGCATCGGGCACCTGCTCGAACTCGCCGACGAGCACCAGAGCGCCATCATGTGCGCGGAGGCGGTGCCGTGGCGCTGCCACCGCTCGCTGGTGGGCGACGCATTGCTCGTACGCGGCGTCACGGTGCTGGACATCATCGGCGACGGTGCCCCCCGTCCGGAGAAGCTCACCAGCTTCGCCGTCGTGGACGGCCTGGAGATCACCTATCCGCCCGAGGAGACCGCAGGCGCGTGATCAGTCGTGGTCGGGGTTGACCAGCCGACCGATGATGCGCATGCCGGCGGCCTCGAGGTCGGCCTCGATGGCATCGGTGTTGAGGGTGTTGATCCCGACGATGACGACGCTGTAGTCCAGGTTGCCGCGGTGGACCGCGATGTGCTGGATGTTGGCGTCGTGGGAGGCCATGATGCCGGTCATCTGTGACAGCACCCCGGTCTCGTCGCGGGCCTCGATGGTCAGCCGGGTGCCGTGCTCACGGAACCCCAGCAGGTCGATGAACGAGTCCAGGATGTCGGACTCGGTGATGATCCCCACCAGACGCTCGCCCTGGACGACGGGCAGCATCTCGATCTTGCGGTCGCGCATCAGCACCGCCGCCTCCTCCAGGAGGGCGTCGGGCGAGACCGTCAGCACCGGGCGCGACATGACTTTCGCGACGGTCAGCTTCGAGACCAGGTAGGTGGCCTCCTGGGCACTCAGGGTGGTGGCCTTCGACGGCAGGGCCGCGTCGATGTCGTTCTCCGAGATGACGCCCACCACGCGCGACCCCTCCACCACGGGCAGGTGCCGCACCCCACGCTGGCGCATGGTGTCCTGCGCGTCGAGGACGGAACTGGAGGGGGTGGTGGTGAAGGGCTTGGCCGTCATCCGCTGTTTGACCAACATTTCGTCATCACCCTCCCAGGTAGGCGCGCTTGACCTCGTCGGTCTGGGCGAGCGCCTTCGCTTCTCCGGACAAGACTATCGAGCCGGTTTCCATCACGTACGCCCGGTGGGCGATCTGCAGCGCGATGTGGGCGTTCTGCTCCACCAGCAACACCGTGGTGCCGGCCTCGTTGATGGCGACGATGATGTCGAAGATCTCCTGCACCAGAAGCGGCGCCAGACCCATGGACGGTTCGTCGAGCAGCAGCACCGTCGGCTTGGCCATCAAGGCCCGTCCCATCGCGAGCATCTGCTGTTCGCCGCCGGACAGCGTGCCGGCCTGCTGCTTGCGCCGCTGTTCCAGGATGGGGAACCGGTCGAACACCTCGTCCAGTTCAGCCGCCAGTTTGCCGCGCCGCAGGAAGCTGCCCAGATCCAGGTTCTCCTGCACGGTCATCTCGGGGAAGACTCGCCGCCCCTCCGGGACCTGTGAGAGGCCGCGCGCGACGCGCGCCTGGGGGGAGAGCCGCGTGATCTCGCGATCCTCCAGCGTGATGCTTCCCGACGTCGGCTTCTTCAAGCCGGAAATGGTGCGCAGGGTGGTGGACTTGCCGGCACCGTTGGCGCCGATGAGGGTGACGATCTCGCCTTCCGCGACATTGAACGAGATGCCCTTCAAGGCGTGGATGACGCCGAAGTGGACGTGCAGGTCCGCGACCTCAAGCATTGGGTGCCTCCTCACCGAGATAGGCCCGGATCACCTCGGGGTCGTTGCGGACGTGTTCGGGGGTGCCCTCGCTGATGACCACGCCGTGGTCGAGTACGTAGATGCGTTCGCAGATCTTCATCACCAGGCTCATGTCGTGCTCGATCAGCAGCACTGTCAACCCGAAGTCGCTGCGCAACTGGGCGATCAGCGTCGTGAGTTCCCGGGTCTCGTTGGGGTTCATGCCGGCCGCCGGCTCATCCAGCAGCAGCAGACGCGGCTGGACGGCCAGGGCTCGCGCGATCTCCAGGTGGCGCTGGTCGCCGTAGGACAGGTTGCGGGAGATCTCCATGGACTTGGAGGCCAGGCCCATCACCTCGAGCAGTTCCATGGACTCGTCGTAGATGGTCTTCTCCACGGAGCTGAACCGGCCCGCGTGCGTGAAGGCGGTCAGCAGGCTGTAGGGATGGTTCTGCTGCATGGCAATACGCACGTTGTCCAGGACGCTCAAGTCCTTGAACAGGCGGATGTTCTGGAACGTGCGGCCCACTCCTGCCCGACAGATGGCGCTGGGCTTCTTGCCGCCGATGGAGGTGGCCACGCCGTCGAGTTCCAGCGTGATGGCGCCCGCCGAGGGCGGGTAGACGCCCGTCAGCACGTTGAACAGCGTGGTCTTGCCGGCGCCGTTGGGGCCGATCAGCCCGACGAGTTCGCCCTCGTCGACGTGGAGGTTGGCGCGCGAGATGGCTGTGAGACCGCCGAAATTGCGCGTCAGGTCGGTGACGGTGAGCAGGCTCACGTCGCGGCCTCCTCGTCGGTGGGGACGACCGCGCCGTCGGTGACGGCGTCCTCGTCGGTGGTGATGGCGGGAGCGGCTGCCACCGCCACGGGCGGGCCATCCCTTGGGCCGAACACCTTCCCGAGGACGCCCAGACTGACCTCGCGCGAACCCATCAGGCCGCCCGGCCTAAAGATCATGATCAACACCATCACCAGTGCGTAGATGATCATCCGGATGTCCGTGAACTGCGCCAGCGACGTGGACACGATGGCCAGGACGATGGCCGCGATGATGGAGCCGGACATGGAGCCCAATCCGCCGAGGACCACGATCACGAGGATGTCGATGGAGCGCAGGAAGCCGAACTGGCCGGGCTGCAGGACGTAGA
>CAZPSO010000124.1:2946-7730 GCA_964588895.1 uncultured Tessaracoccus sp. | reverse complement strand
TGCAGAGCCGGGTCCGCCTGGAACCAGGCCAGCGGGGTTCGGGGTCATTCCGAGCGGTGCCCTCCGCCGCGCCCTCCCCATCCGCCACTGCGCGTTCCGCGCGTGCGTGCCACTGTTAATCGGGGGTGGGCCGACCAGAGGACTCTTGGCCAGGGACGCAAGTCACCAGTTCGGTGGACCCCGAAGCGCGAACCGTGTGTGCTGCGCCGATGTCCCGCATCCGAGTCCCAGAAGGAGAAACCATGCCACGTATCCGATACATCCTGGCGCTGGCAGTGGCGTCGTTACTAGCGTTCGCGGCGGCGCAGGATACCCAAGCCACCGAATCCAGTCCGTTCGACTTCCTTACCCTGGAGCTCGTGGCGGACGGCTTCGTGTCGCCCGTCACGCTCACCTCGCCTCCGGGCGACGAGCGCCTGTTCGTGGTGGACCGCCCCGGGCAGGTCTTCATAGTCGAGCAGGACGGCACCAGAACTGAGACGCCGTTCCTCGACATCACCGACCGGGTGGTCGACCTCGATCCGGGCTACGACGAGCGCGGCTTGCTGGGCTTCGCGTTCCACCCGAACTTCGCCGATAACGGCCGCGCCTTCGCCTACTACAGCGCACCGTTGAGGGAAGGCGCACCCGAGGGCTGGAACCACACGGCCTATCTCTCCGAGTTCACTCTCGCTGGCGACGGCGCCATGCTCGACGCGGGCAGCGAACGCATACTCCTGGAGATAGACCAGCCGCAGATGAACCACAACGGTGGCCAGGTGCTGTTCGGACAAGACGGCTACCTGTATCTGGCGCTGGGTGACGGCGGAGCCGCCAACGACGTGGCCGAGGGCCACCCGCCCATGGGCAACGGCCAGGACGTGACCACCCTGAAGGGCAGCATCCTGCGCATCGACGTGGACAACCAGACCGGCGACCTGCCGTACGCCATCCCGGCGGACAACCCCTTCGCGGAAGGCATCGAGCTCCCCGAGGGTTACGAGTGGTCCGGCGACACCGCCCGCCCCGAGATCTACCTGTGGGGCCTGCGCAACCCGTACCGCTTCAGCGTGGACTCCGCTACCGGCGCCCTGGTCGTGGCGGACGTGGGCCAGAACCTGTGGGAAGAGATCAACTACGTGACGGAGCCGGGTAACCTCGGCTGGAACCTGAAGGAAGGCGCCTTCGGCTTCTCGCCCGACGAACCGAACGCCGTGATCACGGAGACCGACGTCGAACCGCCCGTGGGCGATTCGTTCATCGACCCCGTGCTGGTTTACGCCCACCCCGGCGTGGCTGCCGAACTTGGCGCCCCCGTGGAGATGAACATCGAAGACCGCGGTATCTCCGTCTCCGGCGGTTACGTGTACCACGGCTCGGCCATCCCCGAACTCGAGGGCCACTACGTGTTCGGCGACTGGAGCCAGTCGTTCCAGGAGCCCGGCGGCAAGCTCTTCGTGGCGCAGGTCAACGAGGGCGCGCCCTGGGAGTTCGTGCTCGACCGGCAGCTGGACGAGTTCGTGCTGGCCTTCGGCAGCGACGACAGCGGCGAGATATACCTCATGACGACCGAGATGCCCGGACCGTCCGGCGAGACCGGCAAGGTCTACAGGCTGGTGGGTGGTGAACAGGGCCAAGGCCAGACTCAGGAACAGGGTCAGGACCAGAATCAGGATCAGGAAGGCCAGGACCAGGAAGGCCAGGATCAGGAAGAACAGGACCAGTAGGCGCTAGGTAGCCCTAGCCCTTAGTCAGCGCCCCAGTACGGCCTCGGAGAAGGTCAGCACGTCCACGTTCGCTCGAGCGAGATGTGCCATGACCTGAGCGAAATCGAGACCGCCGTACTGGGGCGCGTGCTGTGGAGGGGAGTTGGTGAACTGGTGGAACACCAGCACCAGCCAGCCCTTCTCGCGCTCCGCCTGGTCGATGGCGGCCGTCAGGGTTGCAACGCTGTCGCTGCTCGCCACGCTTAGGGCGCGGACCCGGAACGGGTCGGCAGGCGGCAGGGTCTCCAGGCCGGAGCCGCGCGCTATGGTCCGGCCCGCGGCGAAGTAACCGCGCACCACGTCTACGGCGCCCTGGTCGATGAGACCGTGGGGGTAGGCGATGACGTCTACGCCGCGCCGGAAGCCGTGCTCCAGCATCCACGCCTTCACGCCCTCCAGTTCGGCGCGCAGCTCCTCCTCGGACAGGCTGTCGAAACCGTGATCCAGCGCCGAGGTGTGGTGGGCCACCAGCTCCCAATCCGCGAAGCGCTCGAGCGTATGCAGCTGCTCCAGCGTCATGAACGAACCCACACCCACCAGTTCGGGGATCACCGCCACGCTGGCGCGGATGCCGAAGCGCCGGGCCTGCGGTAGCGCCAGCTCGTACACGCCCGAGCGCGCGTCGTCGAACATGACCGTCACCACGCCGCGCTCCGGGCGCGGCAGGGCGTCCAGCCCGTCGAGCCAGACGGTGACCGGCGCCGTACCGTCGTCCACGAAGCTGAGTTGCAGGTCCGTGACCCGCTCGAGGTCCACGGTCGGCGTAGCCAGCGGCGTGCCGAGGTTGGTGCTCAGCGTGCCCCAGACTCCGTCGTCCAGCACGCGCTCCGCGGGAGCGCCCCAGAAGTTGAGGAGCCTGTAGGTGTCGTGCGTCTCGAAGCCGTCATCCGAGAGGTAGAGGTAGACGTCGGTCAGGTGCTTCACGCCCAGAACCTTCAGGCGGAGCCTAAGGAAGGTGTCGCTTAGGTCCAGCGGCTCCAGGTCGGTAGCGCGGAGGTTGACCTGGCGCCTGTCGCCTTCCGTGCTGACGCGCAGGGAGCGTGTTCCCAACAACACCTCGTGCAGATCCACCTCCACCGACCCGGCGCTGCTCTGCTTGTAGAACGGCGTGTCGTGCTGGAAGGTGTCTATCACCAGGGCGGGACCCACCACGCGGGCCTCCGTGCTGGGCCGCAGCAGGGCCGCCTGCGGGTGGCTCACCTGGGCGTTGGCGCCAGGGTGCAACGCCAACAGCAGTAGCGCCGTGAGGACGGTGGGAAGAGCGGGGCGCACGTTGTGCATGCCCGATTAGACCACTGGCGGCGGGTGCGGCACGCCGACACCTGAGGCTGCGGGGGCCAACGGAAGGCCGGAGGGGCGCACTGCTCCGTTACTGCTCCTCGAGGAACACCACGGCCTGGTTCGGCTGGTCGAACTCCACGTCCACCCAGACCTCACCGTAGAGCTCGCCCGGCTCTCCCAGGCGGCGGTCGCCGTCCTCGTCCGTGCCCACCGCGATCAGGAAGGGGCCGGGCGGGACATGGGTGATGGTGAACAGTCCGTCGTCGTCCAGCTGCATGGTGGGGAACAGCGGGTTCTCGGGGAACGTGATCCACATGGCCTCCGCGGGGGGTGGGGGCGGGGGCGGCGGGGGTTCCGTCACGCCCGAGAGCTCCTCGTACGCTTGGGCCGCGTTTATGAGGCCGTGACCGAACTGCTCGTCCTTGCCTCTCGGGCCCAGGTCCGTGGCTCCGGCGATGATGGCCCGGCGGATGTCGTCGTTGCTTGCCCCCGGTACGGCGCCCTTGAGGAGCGCCACCACGCCTGCCACCGCGGGCGCCGCCATGCTGGTGCCCTCCTGCCAGCCGTAGTTGTGGTTGCCGCCGAACACGTCGTAGTCGGTGCTGTAGATGGTGTCGTAGCGGCCGCCCGGTCCGAAGCTGTCGCCGCCCGGCGCGGCGATGAACAGCTCGGGGCCCACGTGGCTGTAGCAGGCCCGCCCGTTATCCGGGTTGGTGGCGCCCACGGCCCAGACCTGTTCGTAGGCGGCGGGGTACGACACGGACACGTTGGTGGGCTGGCCGTTGACGCAGGCCGTGTTGCCGGCGGCGCCCACCATGACGATGCCGGCGCTCTGCGCTGCGCGCAGGGCGTCCACCGTGCCCTGGCCGAGGGGGGTGCTGGTGCCCAGGCTGAGGTTCATGACGTGGGCGCGCGGAGAGCCGCCGTTGACCACGTGCTGGATGCCGCGCACGAGGCTGGTGGAGTCCATCGGGCAGCCCGCCCGGTTCCGGTAGTCGAGATCCACCAGGTAGAGGCCCGCTCCCGGCGCCGTGCCCGCCACGCCGATCTGGTTGTTGGCGACCGCGGCAGCGATGCCGGCCACGTGCGTGCCGTGCGTGCCGCACACGGCGACGCCCGACTCGACGCTGCTCGTCTCATCTCCTGCGTCGTACTGGCCCACCACGTTGGGAGCCAGGTCCGGGTGGTTGGGGTAGAAGCCGTTGTCGAGCACCGCGATGCGCACCCCCGAGCCGTCGGAGACGGGCCAGAGCTGCTCGGCCTCCACGCGGTCGAGGTTCCACTGCAGGTGCCTGAACTGATCGTTCGAGAACGGGTAGATGGGCACGGGCAGCTCCACGTACCTCACGCCCCTCGTCATCTCCAGCTGCGCTACCGCCTCTTCGACCTCCGCCGCGGGAACCTCGACGAACACCAGGCCGGCTTCGTCGAAGCGGGACTCCACGGCGGCGCCCGCGATGCGGCCGACCGAAGCGCTGAGCGCGCTCAGGGCGGCGGGAGCCGGAGCGCCGATGACGTCCGAAGCGGCGGTGGGGTCGGAGAGCTCACCGGCCTGGCCGGCGTCGGCGGGCTCCAGGCCCACCAGGAGCGTGACGGTGCCACCGGGTTCTGCGCCGAGCTCCGTGCTCAGCGGATCTGCGCCGAGCTCGGCGTCCGGGGCGGTGTTGAGTTGCCGCAAGGGTGCCGCGTCCGGATCGCTGGCAGCGTTACCTACGCTCGTCGCATCAGGCGTGCCCGGATCTTCATCGCCCTCCGTGC
>CAZPSO010000124.1:0-2846 GCA_964588895.1 uncultured Tessaracoccus sp. | reverse complement strand
GGCGACCGCCCCTGGACGGGTGAGCTCCGCCTGAAGGTCGGCCCCCACGGCGGCGCTGCCGAGCAGCGCGTAGCCGGTGATGTACGGGAACGTGAAATCGACCGCGCGCGTGGTGGTGCGCCCCTCAGCCTGCAACTGGACCCGGAACTGGTAATCGAGGGTGTGGTCTAGGCCGGTGGGGTCGATCTTCAGGGTCACGGTGCCGTTGCCGGTGCCGGTGGTGCGGCTGAGTGAGACCCGCGACGCTATCTGCGAGGCGCCGGATTCCTCGCTCTCGAGCACCCGCAGCTGCCACTCCCCCTCCACCCTTACGTTCAGCGTGGCGCGCGTCTCGCCGTACATGGTGGCGGGCGCGCTCATGGAGGGGCCCCCGGTCGGAGGCGTCGGGTCGGTCGGCTCCCTGGGTGGTGTGGGGCTACAAGCCGCGAGCGCGAGGAGTATCGCGAGGCCTGCCGCCAGCAGGCCACGCGCCCCGATCCGGTGGCGCCGCTCGCGTTCTTTTCCTGGTTTCATGCTGCGTACCTGTGACATGGAGCTCCGTCCGCGCCAGCCTGGCGCTCATGTGACTCCTTAGATACACGGTGAACCCGAACGGGGCCATGTCAGATGCATGAATTCCGCTTCGCGGTCGGCTCATGAAGTCGGAGTGAAGAGGGCCTCGGCGGCCCCGAACGGCGCTTGCTTCAGCTCCTGGAGCGCATGCCCGCTATGGCGCTCAGCAGCCCGGCGGTGGAGCCGTCGTGGGCGCCCTCGTCCGGCGCGCCGCGCTGCACCTCGGGCACCAGCTTCTCGGCCAGCTCCTTGCCCAGCTCCACGCCCATCTGGTCGAACGAGTTGACGTCCCAGATGACCCCTTGCGTGAAGATGGAGTGCTCGTAGAGCGCGATCAGGCTGCCCAGGGTGCGGGGGGTGAGGCGCGGTAGCACGATGGAGGTCGTGGGGCGGTTGCCGGGGAAGCTCTTGGCGGGGCTCTCCGCCTCCTCCACGCTGCGGCCCAGCATCAACGCCTCCGTCTGGGCCAGGAAGTTGGCCAGCAGGATGTCGTGGTGCTCCGTGAGGGGGTGCTGCGGCTCGGCCGGCACTATGAAGTCGGCGGGCACGAGCTTGGTGCCCTGGTGCAGCAGCTGGTAGAAGGCGTGCTGGCCGTCCGTGCCTGGCTGGCCCCACACCACGGGACCCGTCTGCCACGTGACGGGCTGCATGGAGCGTGTCACGCTCTTGCCGTTCGACTCCATGCTCGCCTGCTGCAGGTAGGCGGGCAGGTAGGTGAGGGACTCGTCGTAAGGCAGGATGGCCCAGGTCTCGGCACCGAAGAAGTTGCCGTACCAGACGTTCAACAGGCCCATCAGCACGGGCACGTTCTCCCGCAGGGGGGTCAGGCGGAAGTGCTCGTCCACCTCGTACGCGCCCTCGAGCAGCTCCTCGAACCGTTCGAAGCCCACGGCCACGGCGATGCTGAGGCCGATGGCGGACCAGAGCGAGTAGCGGCCGCCCACCCAGTCCCAGAAGGCGAAGACGTTGTCCTGCGCTATGCCGAACTCGGCCACGGCCTCCAGGTTGGTGCTGAGCGCGGCGAAGTGCCGGGCCACCGCCTTCTCGTCGCCCGCGGCGCGCACCAGCCATTCGCGGGCGGTGTGGGCGTTGGTCATGGTCTCGAGCGTGGTGAACGTCTTCGAGGCCACCAGGAACAGGGTGGTGGCCGGGTTCAGGCCCCGAAGGGTGTCGTGGATGGCGGCGCCGTCCACGTTGGAGACGAAGTGCAGCCGGGGGCCGTCGGCGTAGGGCCGCAGGGCGCGGACCACCATCTGCGGCCCTAAGTGCGAGCCGCCGATGCCGATGTTGACCACGTCCGTGATGGGTTCGCCGCTGTGACCGCGCCACTCGCCGCTGCGCACGCCGTGGCTGAAGCGCCGCATCTGCTCGAGCACCGCCTTCACCTGCGGCATGACGTCCTCGCCGCCTATGCTCATGGCCCGCTGGGAGCGGTTGCGCAGGGCCACGTGCAGCACGGCCCGGTCCTCGGTGACGTTGATAGGCTCGCCCGCGAACATGGCGTCCCTCGTCTCGGCCACGCCCGCGGCGCGCGCCAGGTCCAGCAGCAGCTCGAGGGTCTCGTCCGTGATGCGGTGCTTGCTGAAGTCGACGAGCATGTCCGCCACCGTGAACGAGTACCGCTCGAAGCGGCTGGGGTCGCCGGCGAAGAGGTCGGTCATGCGCACGTCCGCCATCCGGCGCTGGTGCTCCTCCAGCGCCTCCCAGGGAGCCTCACGCGGCTCGGGAGGCGGAGCGGCCGGTCGGCCGTTCACGGGGCGCCGCATCAGCCCTGCTCCACCGGTTCCGGGTGAGGCTCACCGCCGGCTTCGCTGGAGCGCCGCCAGATGTTGATGCCGGCCTCGACCGCGTGCTCGTCGATGCGGGCCAGCTCCTCCTCCGCGAACTCCAGGTTGCTCAGGGCGGCCCAGTTCTCCTCCAGCTGCTGCACGCTGGAGGCGCCGATCAGCACCGATGTTATGCGCGGGTCGCGCAGGCACCAGGCCAGCGCCATCTGCGCCAGGGTCTGGCCGCGCTCGGCGGCGATCTCGTTGAGGGCGTGCACGTGCTCCAGGGTGGAGCGGTTCAGGTGGCGCGACTTGAACGAGCCTTCCGCCGCCGCCCGCGAGTCCCCGGGTAAGGTGCCGGCCACGTTCTCCGGGTCGACGCCCAGGTAGCGCGAGGTGAGGAGGCCCTGCGCCAGGGGCGAGAAGACGATGCAGCCCACGCCCTCCTCGTCGAGCGTAGAGAGCAGCCCGCGTTCGATCCAGCGGTTGAGCATGGAGTACGAGGGCTGGTGGATGAGCAGCGGCGTA
>CAZPSO010000123.1:0-7793 GCA_964588895.1 uncultured Tessaracoccus sp. | reverse complement strand
GACGAGTCCGGCGATCTCACCGGCCTCCTTGGTGGCCTGGCGCTCAGCGTCGTTGAAGTAGGCGGGGACGGTGATCACTGCATTGGTGACCGACTCGCCCAGGTAGGCTTCGGCGTCGCGCTTCAGCTTCTGCAGCACGAAGGCCGAGACCTGCTGCGGCTTGTAGTCCTTGCCATCGATGCCGACGTTCCAGTCGGTGCCCATGTGGCGCTTGACGGAGCGGATGGTGCGGTCCACGTTGGTGACGGCCTGGCGCTTGGCCACTTCGCCGACGAGCACGTCGCCGCTCTGGCTGAAGGCCACCACCGAGGGGGTGGTGCGGGCGCCTTCTGCGTTGGGAATGACGGTGGGTTCGCCGCCCTCGAGTACTGCGACGACGGAGTTCGTGGTGCCGAGGTCGATGCCTACTGCACGTGCCATGGTGGTCCTCCTGCTGGTTTGCAAAGTTTTTGATAGTTGAGCGTTCCCGACTCAAGTTACCACGTGAGCGGGCCTGGCTCAAGTCGACGGGGCCTCAGGTTGCGTCTAGCTGGCTCAACCCGGCCACGCACGTCGGTATCGAGTCTAGAGCCACATCGGCTCAACCCCGCAACACCTGTCCACTCGGACAACCTGTGCAGGAGCGCCTGCACAGGTTGCACACTCGCGCGGTGGCCCCACAGCTCGCTACATTGACTGGCGAAGGAGCGCCCCATGACCCACCCTCCAACCGTTTCGCCGACGGCAGGCCGCGCAAAGGCCCGCAGGCGGCGCCGGCAAGTACCGGTGCTGGTGGTGATATGCCTCCTGGTGGCGGCCGCCGCGGCTGTTGGCGGCGTCCTTCTGGGACAGCTTCGTTCTGACGACCCGCTCACCGCATCGCCGGGGTCGGCGCTGACCACCGACCCACGAACCGGCCTGGTGGTGGGTCACCAGGTCTCCTCCCTCAACGGGCTCGACGTGCCCCTGCCCGACGGGTTCCGGCTGGAGTACGAGTCCTTCTATCCGGACCTGGGCGGCGCCGTGCTGGTGATGCACCACGAGGAGATCGCACACAGGGCCCAGATCTACACGTTCCTGCAGGAGGGCGCCTACCCCGACGCCGAGACCGCCTGCCTCGACTACCAGCGCGATCTCGCCTCGGGCCTGTCCGGCTCGGTCACCATCGGCGAGATCCAGTCCCTCGAAGCGTCCGGGGAGCTCACGACGGTGAGTTGCTCCGTGGCCGGCCAGAACCAGGACCTGGGCGAGTTCCACTACGAGTACCGGGCCTACTCGTTCCCCGACGGGCGCACCATCCTGCAGCAGACCCGGCTGCCCGGAGGAGAAAATCCCGCCGGAATGCACGAGAGCTACCGCCAGTACTTCACGTGCCTCATCAGCGACCACTTCGTCGTCGGCCTGGCCGAGTGCGCCTGAGGATCCGCGTCACCTCTTGCGTTTGCTGGCCAGCTTCACTTCGTTGCCCGCCCAGAACAGGAACCCCTTGAGCACCAGCGTGCCGTTGGACCCGTCCCCCTGGGCCGCCTTCTTCACCTCGTTGCCGGCCATGATGGCGATGGACTCGTCGACCACCCGGACGCCCTCCGGGACCCAGACGTTGTTGCCGCCCATGATCGCGTGCAGTTCCAAGGTGAGCACCTTGCCGGGCCCCATGGCCTCGGTGACGTCGATCTCGTTGCCGCCCCAGAAGGCGAAGTCGGTCATGTGGCGCGTGCCGGGCGGGAGCACGACGTTCTTGCCGCTCATGATGCTCACCGAAGACCCAAAGTCGGAAGCCCCCACGGCGGCGGACGAGGCGGGCGGAGGGACCACGGGGGTGGAAGTGGCCAACTCCACACCCTCCGGGAGATCGGCAACGAGTTCCGCGATCTCGTCGGTGTAGCGCACCTGCAAAGCCTTGGACTGGCGCTCGCTCAGCTCCTCATGATCCAGCCGGCCGGCGGCATACGCCTGCTCCAGGGTGGTCAGCAGTAGATCTCGTTCCTGGTCGCCGGCCCGCAGTCTGCGAGCTGGGGTGCGGTCCTGGGCCATGGCCCCACTATAACTTCTGGACGGGCCCACGCCTGCCCGTCGCGTCCGCCCATCCCGCCCCCTACTCCCTTCCCGGGCACTAACCTTGGGGGCAAGTGACGGAAGGAAGCCCCATGAGCGACTACGGACCCCACCCCTACACGGTCAACATCGAAGAGGCCACAGTTTCCAACAGCAATTACCGCACCACGCTGTGGACCGGCAACCACCTCCAGATGACCGTCATGGCCATCGCCCCCGGCGACGACATCGGCCTGGAGATGCACGACGACGCCGACCAATTCCTGCGGGTCGAGCAGGGAACGGGCCGGGTGCAGATGGGCGAGGAGAAGGACAAGCTCGATTACGACGTCGAAGTCGGTCACGACTGGGTGGTCCTGGTGCCCGCCGGCAAATGGCACAACATCACCAACGTCGGCCAGGAGCCCCTCAAGGTCTACTCGCTGTACTCCCCGCCCGAGCACCCGCACGGCACCGTCCACGAAACCAAGGCCGACGACGACCACCACCACTGACCCCCAGGGCGTAGCAGGTCGCCAAGCCGGCCGATCACTCAGGCGGACTGCTCGATGATCCGTTTGACCTTGTCGGCATCGTTGTCCACCTCGACGACGTGGCGCGGCAGGTCCTCCAGACCCACGAAGCGCTCGGGCCGGACGGGCTCGACTCCCAGCGCCTCGACGATCGTGTCCGCGAACTTGACCGGCAACGCGGTCTCCAGCGCCACGACGGGGCCGTCGAGGTCCAGCGTGCGCGCCACCTGGACCGCGTCGGCGGTGTGTGGGTCGATCATCACGCCGTCGGCCGCGTGGATGGCGCGGATCTGCTCCAGCCGGTGGGCGTGGGTGGAGGTGCCGGAGACGAATCCGAAGTGGTCGTGCACGCGCGGCAGGTCGTCGGCCAGTGAGAACCGGCCCTGTCGGGCCAGGTCGTCGGCGAACAGGCTCCGCACCCGCGGGGCGTCGCGCTCCAGCAGGTCGGCGATGAAACGCTCGAAGTTGGACGCCTTGGAGATGTCCATGGACGGCGACGACGTCTGCTCGGCGACGGGGCGCACGCGGTAGGTGCCGGTGCGGAAGAACTCGTCCAGCACGTTGTTCTCGTTGGTGGCCACCACCAGCTTCTCGATCGGCAGCCCCATCTGTTTGGCGACGTGCCCGGCGGCGACGTTGCCGAAGTTGCCGGTGGGCACCACGAAGCTGACCGGCTGGCCGGGTTCGGCCACCTGCAGCCAGGCCGCGAAGTAGTAGACCACCTGCGCCATCAGCCGCGCCCAATTGATGGAATTGACTGCCCCGACGCGGTGCCGGGCCTTGAAGCCGGCATCGGCGTTGATCTGCTTGACGATGTCCTGGCAGTCGTCGAACGTGCCGGCCACAGCGATGTTGTGGATGGCCGCGTCGTCGATGGAATACATCTGGGCCTGCTGGAAGGCACTCATCCGGCCTTGCGGGGACAGCATGAACACCCGCACGCCGGGTTTTCCCATGAGCGCGTACTCGGCCGCGGACCCAGTGTCACCGCTGGTGGCGCCCACCACGGTCATGGTGGTGCCCCGTCGGCCCAGCTCGTAGGCGAACAACTCCCCGAGCAACTGCATGGCCATGTCCTTGAACGCGGCGCTGGGGCCGTTGCTCAGGTGGGCCAGCCACAGCCCGTCGGAGAGCTGTGAGACCGGGACGATGGCGGGATCCAGGAACTTGTCGACGGCGTAGGCGCGCTCGCAGATGCCGCGCAGGTGGGCCGGTTCGATGTCGTCGACGAACAGCGAGATCACCTCGTACGCCAGCGAGGCGTACCCCTCATCAGAGAGAAGACCCCGCCACCGTTCCAGGGTTTCCCCGCTGACCCGCGGATAGGACACGGGCAGGTAGAGGCCGCCGTCGGGTGCCAGCCCCTCCAGCAGGATGTCGCTGAACGGGCGCTGCAGGCCGGAGGCGTCGCGGGTGGAGACGTATCGCACGGGCCCAACCCTACCCAGCGCCTCCCCCTCAGATCATCAGGTCTCGTCGCTGGAACCGCAGTGCGGCCGCCGCCCCGACAACGGCGATCAGCACCGCGAAGTAGCTCAGGGCATGGCGGAACACCAGGGTGAATGGCTCACCGGCGCCCGTGTAGTACCAGTAATGGTGGTACGACCCCGAGAAGAGGGCCTCCAGGTGGGGAGAAGGCAGGGCCCACATCAGCCAGCTGTCGCCGGGGATGGAACTTGCCGTGATGACGCTGGCGAGCAAAACCCCGCCCACCACAACGATGGTGGCGACGGTGGAACCAGTCAGCATCGCCACCAACCCCACAACCACGGCGACCATGATCGCGCTGACAAACAGACGCCCCACCATTCCCACAACAGTGGGCGGGAGGAAGAGGCCGGAGGCGCTGCGCACCATCACGAAGCCGACGACCGAAACCGATGCCGCAACGACCGTGGCGAGCGCCACCAGACCCAGCGAGATCACCGTGGAGGTGAACACCTTCGCGCCCAGGACGCGCATGCGCTGCGGCGTGAACGTCAGTTGGGTGGCGAGGCTGCCCGTCCGGAAGTCAGCTCCCACCATCACCGCCACCCACACCGCGAGCGCGGCAAGCAGGAGCACACCCCCCACCTCGAACTGCAGGACCAGGTACTCGTCGAAGTCCACCACCCAGCGCAGGAAGTCCTCCTCGACGGGCATGTATTGCTCCTCCGGATCACAAACGGGGTCGCGCTCGCATTCCAGCATGTACTCCTCGTGCCATCGCTGGGATTCGGCCAGGTCAGCCCTTGCCTGCGCGTACTCCGCCTCGGACAGCGGCATGGCCCCGGGCAGCCCCATCAGGGACTGCAGGGCGGCGGAGGCGATGGTGAGGACCACCACGACGATGGTCAGGCGGCGGCTGGCCAGCCGCAGGAACTCGGCCGCAACGAGATGGCGCATCAGGCTGCCCGTCCCTGGGACAACCCACCGCTTCCCAGGTGCTCACCGGCGGTGAGTTCCAGGTAGACCTGTTCCAGGTGTGACTTGCGTTGGCTGAGGTGGGTGGGCCAGATGCCGGAGCGCCCCAACGCCTGGGCCACGTCCGCCGGGGAGGCGGCGCCGGAGACCACGAGGCTGTTGCCCGTGACGCTCACCCGGTGCCCCGCCTGTCGCAGGACTTCATGGGCCTGCGACAGTGAGCCCTCCACCTCCACCACCACGCGGGCCTCCGCGTCGACGAGGAACTCCTCCAAGTGGCCTTCCGCCAGGACCCGGCCGCGGCCAATGATGGTCAGCGAATCCGCCACCTGTTCGATCTCGCTGAGGATGTGGCTGGAGACCAGCACGGTGCGTCCATGGGCGGCCAGTTCCTGCATGGTGGCGCGTACCTCCTGGATACCGGCGGGGTCCAGGCCGTTGGTGGGCTCGTCGAAGATGAGGATCTCCGGGCCCTTCAGCAACGTGGCCGCTATGGCCACCCGCTGCTTCATGCCCAGCGAGCACTGGCGGAAGCGGGTTCCTGCGCGCTCCCCCATCCCCACCTCCAAGAGAACCTCCGTGACGGCCGTCTGCGGTGCACCGATGGACACCGCCAGGATCTCCAGGTTGCGGCGCACCGAGATGTGCGGCTCGAACTTGGGCGACTCGACGATGGATCCCACCCGGTGGATCACCTCCGGAAGGTGCTTGGGCACCTCCCGGTCGAAGATCTCCATGCGCCCACTGCTGGACCGCACCAGCCCCATCAACATCCGCAGGGTGGTGGTCTTGCCGGAGCCGTTGGGACCGAGCAACCCGTGCACGCCGCCCAAGGGCACCTTCAGGTCCATACCGGTGACGGCGGGAGTGTTGCCAAAGTTCTTGCACAGTCCCCGGGTTCGGATGGCCCACGCGCCCGGGATCTGGGTCCACCGCTCATCGATCATGGCATCAGCCTAGGGAGGCGCCGGCCACCCCCGCATCCGACCTGGGCCCCGACAGCGTCAGACCACGGTCTGGGGCGGCAGCACCGCGGTGTCCCGGGCACGCAGCCACCGCCACAGGAACCAGCCGGGAACCAGCAGGATCCCCATGGCGACATACGGCGGGACGACGTCCTGCAGCGCGGGAATGACGGAAGCGAGGACGGTGGCCACCACGAACCCGTGCGCCCAGGGCCGCGACGGGCGGGCGAGGGCCACGAACGGGATGATCCACGTGGCATACCAAGGCTGCAGGCCGGGTCCCAGCACCGCGTAGGCCGTCAGCACCCCAATCACCAACGCCCACGGATGGCCGACGTGTTCCGGCGGCCGGGGCCCGTAGCGCACCACCGCCCACACGACCCCTGCCACCACCAGCACCGCGCTGACCACGGTCAGCCCGGTGATCACCGTGTTCTCCGGGGCCAGTTCGCGATACCGGAGGAAGGACGCCAGCCATGACAGCGGGGCATTGCTGGAGGCCATCAGGGGGTTGCCGGCGGTGGCGTTGTTCCACCCCAGCCCCAGCCCCGTGGCGAACGAAATGGCGACGAAGGTGAGCACGGCCATGGCCCCGGCGCTAGCGGTGCGGCTCAGGAGCGCCCACCACGTTCGCCGCGCTGCGGGCAACCGCTGCTGCGCGGCGGCCCACGCCAGGGCCACCAGGCCCACGCCGGCCACGGCCGCAGATTGCTTGATGGCCATGGCCAACCCGATCCCGGCACCACCCAGCAACATCCCCTGCCACCCGAGCCACCGGGAGCTGCCGGCCAGCAGGAACGCGACGGCGAGGGCCGCGATCATGACCGCGTCGTTGTGGACGCCGCCCACCCACTGCACCAGAACCACGGGGTTCAGGACACCGGCCCAGACCACCACGCCACCCCGGACGCCAATGCGGTCGGCCAGGCGCCTCAGCGCCCAGATCAGCACCACGATGGCCACCACGTTGGGCAGCCGCATCCCGACCGGCGTCCAGAACAGGTGGCCGTCGAAAAGCCAGGACACCAGGCGGAAGGACTCGATGGACAGCGGCGGGTAGACCGAGGTGGTGTCCCACCAGTGGACACCCACCAGCAGACCCGGATCACCCGCGTCGCCGGAGACCACGTCGTAGGGACTGCGCCCCCGGGTGCGCAGCCAACCCTGGGCGGCGTAGGAGAAGGCATCCCGGCTGTGCAGGGGCGGCACCGCGATCATCGCGGCCGACCAGATCGCGGCGGTCACCCCGGGACGCCGCCACAGGGGTCCCAGCTGCCACCAGGACCACAGCACCAACAGGTGCCCGGGCACGGTCAGACCCATCCGCCACCAGGCTCCCGGGTGCTCCAGCAGGCCGTTGGAGTCGATGATGGGCCCCAGCGCCACCAGGAGGATGCCCACCACGCCGAGCCCTACCCACAGCCACGGCAGGGCCGGTGGTTGGAGGCGGGTGCGCATGGGCAGCACTCTACGGCTCAGAGCTGGAGCCTGCGGTGGAGGGCGGTGCCCAGCTGGCGGCGTCTAAACAGCAGCAGGAGCGCCAGCAGGGCCAGACTGATGCCGACGCAGGCCAGTGAAGGGAGGATGGCCGTGACCCAGCCGAGCAGCACGAACACCCCGGGGACCAGCCCCACCGACACGACGATCACTGCGTTGGCGAGCAGCTCCGCGGTATCCAGCCGGATGAACCACACCATGGCTGCCACGGCCAGGTTGGCGGCCGTGCAGATGGCGGGCACCGCCCACGTGGTGGCCCACAGTTGCGGGCCGTCGAACTGGTTCCACACGATGGCCGCCAGCGACAGGGCCACGACGAGCCAGCCCACCAGGCTGCCGGGGTTGCGGCGTCGCTGGACGACGGCGAGCACCACCAGCCAGA
>CAZPSO010000122.1:0-7883 GCA_964588895.1 uncultured Tessaracoccus sp. | reverse complement strand
AGATCGAGCGTGTGGAATCGCGCACCTGTAGGCGGGGCTGGTACATCACGTCGTCACCGGGGTCCTCGCCGCGCATCACGGCGAGCAGGCGCCGCCAGGACTCCTTGCCCACCAGCTCGTACGGGACCGACGCTGTGGTCAACGACGGTGAGTTGTATTGCGCGAATGGAATGTCGTCGAATCCGCTGACGGACAGGTCCCCGGGCACCTTCAGTCCCAGTTCCTGCAGGCGATGCACCAGGCCGATGGCCACCAGGTCGTTGAAGGCGAGCACTGCCGTCGCGTCGGCCTCCGTGACCGAATCCGCCGCCTCGCGCCCCGACTGTGCGGTGACACCGCCCTTCAGTCGGGTCAGGGTGACGTCGGGATACCTGGAAACGAACGTTTCCAGACCGTTCAGGCGCCGCTGGTTGGACACGCTGCCCTCCACGCCGGCCAGGTAGACGAAGCGACGGTGGCCCAGGCGGTACAGGTGTTGGGCCAGGTTCAGCACGCCCTTGGCGTAGTCGATCGAGATCGACGGGACGGGGACCTGATCGGTGGACCGGTTGATCAGCACCACGGGTTGCACGTCCTTCAGGACGGAGACCAGACGCTCGTCGGGCATGCGAGGAGCGCAGAGCACCAGCGCGTCGCAGCGCCGTCGGGTCTCGGCGGCCAGGAGGGGTTCGTCGTCGGGCGATTCGGCGGAGTCGGCGATCAGCACGCGGTGACCGTCCAGGGCAGCTGCCTTGCTGACGCCGGAGAGCACCTGCTGGAAAGCAGGGTTGGCCAGGTCCGGGACCAGGAACGCGATGGACCCCGTCTGTCCCAACGCCAGTGAACGAGCCAGGTAGTTGGGCGAATACCCCAGCTCCTTCGCCACCCGACGCACCCGCTCGGCCACCTCGGGGGCACCGGCAAAGCGACCGTTCATCACGCGCGAGACGGTGGCCGGGGAGACCTGGGCTTGTCGAGCCACCTCTGCGTTGGTGACCACGCCACCTCGTCGGGACATATCAGCGCCTATCCATGGATGATCCGGGGTAGGCTCCGAGTCAGGAAGTGATGAGGCTACCTCGGTGTAAGCGCTTTCACCCTATCCCACAACCACGCAACCCGCAACGCTGTGCGGCGTATTTTCGGCCCTCGGACAAGGCCCAGGGCACGAGGGACCACTGGACCCCCAGAGTGACGCAAGGGACAACGGGGAATGGGAGGAGGGTGTTCGAGGCGCTAACTCTTTGGGCCAACCACAGCCAGAATCACCACGCGGTTCACCGACGCACACCAGGGACGCCTCGAAGGCCCATGGCCACACGCTGGCGCTGACCGCCGGAGAGGGCCTTCGGCTTGCGGGCGGCAGAGCGAGCCCAGCCGCCCGGCCTACTGACCCGATCGGGTTGGTGATGTGCGGTTGTGGTGGGAGGGTGTGCAGTTGTGGTCTGTCCGTCGAGCCGTTTGTGCACAGTGACCAGCCGCAACTGAACTGCGCGCTGAGCAGAGCGGCCCCAGCCGCCCGGGCGACTGTCCGGACGCGCGTCGGGTGTGCGGTTGTGATGGGTGGGTGTGCAGCTGTGGTCTGTCCGTCGAGCCGTTTGTGCACAGTGACCAGCCGCAACTGAACTCCGCGAGGGCAGAGCGCGTCGGGCAACGGGCCCATTGACCGGATCGGACCAGGGCGGGTGTGCGGTTGTGGTGGGAGGGTGTGCAGTTGTGGTCCGTCCATCGCGCCGTTAGTGCACAGTGACCAGCCGCAACTGAACTCCGCGAGGGGCAGTGCGCGTCGGGCGACGGGCCCATTGATCGGATCGGACCAGGGCGGGTGTGCGGTTGTGGTGGGAGGGTGTGCAGCTGAGGTCTGTGCGTCCCCTCCTGCCATTCCTTCATCCACAGGCTCTGGGCACGGAGCACCGGCCCCAGAGCGGCGCAAGGGGCCATAGGGAATGGGAGGAGGGTGTTCGAGGCGCTAACTCTTTGGGCCAACCACAACCAGAATCACCACGCGGTTCACCGACGCACACCAGGGACGCCTCGAAGGCCCTCCTCCCATTCCCTCTTCGACAGACGCAGGACACAGAGGGCAGGACAGGCTCGGTGGCGCATCGGTTGTGGGAACATGACTGCAAGCAGAATCCACGAAGGGACTCCAGCAATGACGAGCACCGCCCCCACCGGCAGGCAGGCCGGGACAGACAGCCACAAGGTCCAGATCATCGCAGGGCTGCTGGTGATCGTGTTCACCTTCGCGCTGGTGGGAATCATGATTTTGCTGGAGAGCGTCGACCTGCAGCTGGCCATCGTGGGCACTTTCGTCATTGCGCTGGGGCTGGGTGGCCGCATCGTGCTGCTGCTCGGCAAGCTCCACCCCATCGCGGAGGCGTCCGTGACGCGCTGCTGCTATGTGGCGGCCGCGCTCGGCGCCATGTGCTTCGAGCCGTGGGGCATCCGCATCTGGGTGGGCGCCGTCGCGCTGGCCGTGATGGTGCTGCTGGACTACATCGAGTACCGGGCCAAGGGCCGCCGGACCATCTGACGAGCCAGCGGTGCCGCGCCAGCCGCCGTCGGCCGGTGTGCGGGGCCGGGGCTGGTTCGCCAGCTGCTGCCGTGCTTGCCAGCGCTTGGCACGCTGGCAAGCGCACTTCCCGCTGGCGCAACGTCAGACAGTGCACGAATCGCTGGCGAGAGGAGCCGGGGCTGGTTCGCCAGCCACTGCCGTGCTTGCCAGCGCCTGGAACGCTGGCAAGCGCACTTCCCGCTGGCACAATGCCGGGGATCACGCCTGCCGGAGCTGGAGGATGCGGGACTCCCACGGTGCCAGTTCTGCTGGATCTGGATCCGCGTGCGTGCCAAGCAGCAGTTCAGCCCCGTCGGCAGCGGGCAGGTCCTCCGACGAGATCCGCACGGTTTCCGAAGAGCAGTTGGCCACCATCAGGATCCGACGCTCATCCAGAATGCGGGTGAAGGCCCAGATCTGCTCATGGTCCGGCAGTAGAAGTTCGAAGCGGCCCTCCCGGACCACGTCGTTCTCGTGGCGCAAGCGGATCAACTGCTGGTAGTGCGTGAACACCGACCCGGGCTCGCCACGCGCGGCCCGGGCATTGATCTCGACATAGTTCGGGTTCACCGGCATCCAGGGGATCCCCGACGTGAACCCGGCATGTTCGGTGTCGTCCCACTGGACGGGGGTGCGTGCATGGTCACGGCTCTTGGCCTTGAGTGAGCGCAGCACCTCAGCCTCGACGGCACCACCGGCCATGGCCAGGGTGTGGTAGTTGAGCGACTCGACGTCCTTGTAGTGGTCGATCTGAGTGAACGGGGAGTTCGTCATGCCGAATTCCTCACCCTGGTAGATGTAGGCGGTGCCCTTGTGCAGGTGCAGCACGCTGGCCAGCGTCTTGGCGGAGTTGACCCGATGCTCGGGTGAGTCGTCGCCGAAGCGCGAGACTGCACGAGGCTGGTCGTGGTTGTTCCAGTACAGGGAGTTCCACCCCGCCTCGGCCAACCCATACTGCCACTGCGCCAGGTTCTCCTTCAGCACTGGCAGCCGCAGATCGGCAAGGTCCCACTTGCTCCCCGACGCCTGGTCGAGGTTGACGTGTTCGAAGGTGAACACCATGTTCAACTCCTTGCGCGCCGGATCCGTGACCCGCTGCGCCACCTCGATGGTGGCACCGGGCATCTCCCCCACCGTGATCAGGTTGTGCTCATCCAGCCCCACCTCGCGGTTCATCTCGGTCAGGAACTCATCCAGCCGCGGACCGTTGGCGATCTGCTGGCGGGCCGCCTCATCCGGGTCTACTGGCCCACCGGAGGTGAGCGCCCCGGGCTTGGAGATGAGGTTGATCACATCCATCCGGAAACCATCCACCCCACGTTCCACCCACCAGCGCATCATCGCGTAGACGGCCTCGCGGACCGCTGGGTTCTCCCAGTTCAGATCGGGCTGGGCCGGACTGAAGATGCCCAGGTAGTACTGACCGCTGGCCGGGTCGTAGGTCCAGGCCGAGGGCGCGAAGGCCGCCGGGCTGTCGTCGGGTTCAGCACCCGGGGTTCCCGGCTCGTGACCGAGTCGGGCCGGTCGCCAGAAGTACCAGTCCCGTTTCGCAGACGCCGGATCTCGCGAGTCGACGAACCAGCCATGCTGGTCCGACGTGTGGTTGACCACCAGGTCCATCACCAACTTGATGCCCCGCGCATGTGCCTGGTCGATCAACTCGCCGAGGTCCCGCAGTGTCCCGAACAGCGGGTCGATGTCCTGGTAGTCACTGATGTCATAGCCGTTGTCCACCTGCGGTGAGCGATACACCGGGGAGAGCCATACCACGTCGATTCCCAGTTCGGCCAGGTGGTCCAAGCGGCTGGTGATGCCCGGGATGTCGCCGATCCCGTCGCCGTCGGAGTCCTGGAACGAACGCGGATAGATCTGGTACACCACCGCGGAGCGCCACCAGCCGTCCGGGCGCGCTGCGGCGGCGGGCGGGTGTCGGTCTGTCATGCTGGACCTCCTTGACGCGGTATGGACGTGCGGTGGGCCCGCTATTTGATGGCTCCCTGGGTCAGGCCCGACATCACCCAGCGTTGCGCGAACACATAGACCAGGATGGCGGGGGCCATGGCCATCAGGTACGACGCGAAGCTCACGTTGTAGTTGTTGCTGAACTGCGTCTGGAAGATGCTGTTGACCACGGGGATCGTCTGCCACTCGGGCGCGGAGATGATCAGCGACGGCATCATGAAGTCGTTCCACGAGCGCAGGAACGCGAAGATGCCCACCGTGGCGGCCATCGGGGACAACAGCGGGAAGATCAACCTCCAGAACGTCTGCCAGGTGGTGGCGCCGTCCATGCGCATCGACTCCTCCAGCTCCATGGGGATCGACCGCAGGAACGTGGTGAACAGCAAGGTGTTGAATGCGAGGCTGAACACGATGTGCAGGATCGCCACGCCGAAGAGGTTGTCCAGTCCGAGCTGGCCCGTCAGCCGGACCTGCGGGAGGGCGACGACGGGGAAGGGAATGAACATGGCGGCGAGCAGGTAGAAGAACGAATACCGGAACAGCCGGCGGTCCCAGTTGCGCACGATGGCGTAGGAGGCCATCGCGGAGACCAGGATGGCGCCGGTGACGGCGATGACCGTGATAACGGTGGAGACCAGGAACGCGCGCGGGAAGTTGGTCAGGCCCCAGGCCTCGACGAAGCCGGATGTGCTGACCGGGTTGGGGAGGCTGAACGCGTTGGCCTGGGTGGACTGTTGCCGGGTCTTGAACGCCATGGAGATGGTGACGTACAGCGGCACCAGGACCGCCAGGGCGGCGACCATCAACAGGACGGTGGCGGCCCAGTTGGTGCGCTCCTGGCCAATCCTCCCGCGGCGGGGCGCTTCGGTCTGCGTGCTGGGCATGGCGATGCTCATGATGCGGCCCTGGTCCTTCCCTGGGTGACCCGCAGCTGGATCAGCGCGATGACGATGGTGATGATGAAGAAGACAGCGGCGTTGGCCATCTGATACGAGTAGTCACCGCCCGAGAATCCCTGCAGGATGGTGAAGGCGACGCTGCGCGTCGCGGTTCCGGGTCCGCCCTCCGTCAGTGCGACGATCTGGTCGTAGATGGCCAGGTAGTCCTTGAATCCGATGATGAAGTTGATGCCGATGTACCCGGCCACCAGCGGCAACGTGATGTGGCGCAACGTCTTCCAGCCGCTGGCACCGTCGATCGCGCTCGCCTCGTACACCTCGCCGGGCACCGTCATGAGCCCCGCGATGTAGATCAGCATCGCCGCCGGGATCGACCCCCAGGTGGTCACGACGACGATCGCGAACCACGCCCAGTCTTCGTTGGCCAGCAGACTGCCCGACAGCAGATCGGAGCCGATCGCCTGGCCGAAGTCGGGGAGCGTGTTGTTGAACAGGAACTGGAACACGTAGGAGTAGATGATGGCCGAGATCACCATCGGGATGACGAAGACGGCCCGGAGCGGATTGGTGAACCTGATCTTCGAGGTCAAACCCAGGGCCAGCGCGAAGGCGATCACGTTGACCAGGACCACCGTCGTGGCCGCGAAGAGGAACGTGAACCCGTAGGAGGAGAGGATGTTTTCGTCCCGGAAGAGCGCGACGTAGTTGCGGAAGCCGATCCACTCGAACTCCCCGAACCCGATCGAGTTGGTGAAGCTCATGGTGAATCCCGTGAGCGCGGGGTAGGTGATCAGCAGGGTGAACACGGCCAGGGCGGGCATCAGGAAGAGCCAGTAGATCGGCTCCACGCCTTTCCTCGGGTGGCGTACGTCCACCTCGCCCTCGGAGTCGGGGATGTCGGAGACCGGGTTCTGGAGCTGCCGGGTCGCATCACTTGACATGGGTGCCTCCTTCGTCCTCAGGCCCGGAAGGCCAACGAGGCCCAGTCGCTGTCCAGCCGCCTGAGCAGCGGCTCGGGAGCCTGGCCCAGGCAGATGGCCTGCATGTAGTTGGGGGCCGGGATCGTCTGGGGGATGAACTGCGAGGCCCCCATGTAGAACCGGCCGGAGTCGTAGTAAGGCTGCAGCTCGGCGATGCGCTCATCGGTGACGGGAGGCGCGTCGTCGGTGGTGCCGAACCCCAGGAACTGCTCGTTGTACGGGTGCCGGATCTCCGGCTGCCACAGGTACTGCATCAACGCGATCGCGCCGTCGCGCCCGTCGGCGATCTCGGGGATCCAGAACGCGAGGTCGATGTTGACCCGCACCCGGAGGTCCTCGGGATCGTCGGTGACGGGCAGCGGAAAGGTTCCCAGATCCAGATCCGTTCCCACGTTGTCGAACTCACTGAACGCCCACGGACCCTGCAGGATCATGGCCGCCGCCCCGTTGGCGAACGCCGTGTTGCCGTCACCGTACCCACGGCTGGGCGCATCAGGATTCGTGTACTGAATGAGTTCCACCATCCTCTGGACCGGCTCGAGCATCGTCTTCTGGAACGACACTTCGGAATCCGGGCCGACATCCTCCCCGATCTCGTTCATCTTGCGGTAGAATCCGGCGACGTCGATCATGCCGCCCACCACGTAGTCGAACCAGCCCTGCATGATGGTCCAGGGGTCCTGGAACGTGGCGTAGAACGGGGTGACGCCGTTGCCCTGCAGGGTCTCGCAGACGTCGATCAGCTCGTCCCAGGTGGTGGGCACCTCGACGTTGTTGTCAGAGAAGATCTGCTTGTTGTAGATGACCGCGGCCACCATCGCCGAGTACGGCAGCACGCTGGTGCGGTCCTCGTACTGCGGGTAGTTGTGCGACAGTTCAACGATGTCGTCGCGCACCTGGCCTGCCTCCGGCAGGTCTCCGAGGTCCAGCAGGACACCACGCTCCATGAACCGGGCCATCTCGAGGTTGTAGTTGAGCAGCACCAGGTCCGGCGGATTGTCGCGCACGAAGCTGGCGGAGAGGTTGGTGGCGATGTCGTGCAGGGAGTCGTACTCGTTCTGGGCCTGCTCGAAGTCGGACAGCAACTGACGGAAGTGCGGGACCACCTCGGGCTTGGAGAGGTGGAAGGTAATGGTGTCGCGGCCACCGCCGGAACAGCTGCTGAGCCACGGGAGGGCCCCCGCTGCCCCCACTGCACCGAGGGCCTTCAGGAACGTGCGCCGACCGGGCTGCCAGTTCCCGCCCGGCGTGTTGGTCGGGGATCGTGCCATCATTCCGCCCTCCCGCTCATCAACGAAGAAGAGGTGCCCAGTCTCACAAATCAGGTGCGGCCGGGGGAGCGGATCGGCGAAACTTCCCCGTTCTGCACGCAAACTGGCACGAAAAAACCCTGCCCCACGCGGGCGCGCGGGGCAGGGTGTGTTGTGGAGGTCAGCGCGCGGCGAACGGCGCCAGGTGACGGCCGATGTGTTCGGCCAGCACCTCGGTGTAGTCGTCGTGGTGCTC
>CAZPSO010000121.1:0-7886 GCA_964588895.1 uncultured Tessaracoccus sp. | reverse complement strand
ATCACCTTCCACACCAGCACCTCAGACGTCCTGAACGTGTGCGAGGCCGTGTTCTTCCACGAGAGTCTCGACGGGACAGATCCCTCCTCGCTGCTGGCCACGGTGGTCACGGCGCTGTGCGACATCCGCTGATCCCCATGGGCGGCGCGGCGTGGAGCCCCGCGATGTAATCTGGACGCCTTGAGATCGAATGGCCCGTGCTCGGATGCCGTGATCCGCGGACTTCTGCGCCGTCCAGAGGGAGCCCCCGCCATGACCACTCCCCCGTCCCCCCAAGATCCCCCTGACCTGCCAGCACGCACACCCCCACGCCCAAAAGGGCCCTCGAGCGACCGACTGGGGCGCGCGGGGGCCCGTGCCGCCCAGATCCTGCTCATTGCGGCCGTAGTGGCGGGGATGGTGTGGATCCTGGTGCGGATCTCCCTGGTGGTGATAGCTGCGCTGGTGGCGTTGATCCTGGCCTCGGCGGTCCACCCGGTGGTGAGGTGGCTCGTCCAGAGGGGCTGGTCCCGGCTGCTGGCCACCTTGGCCGCGTTCCTGGGCATTCTGCTGGTTCTGGGTGGGGTGGTCACCGGGATAGTTTTCGCCGTGCTCAACCAGTGGGACGAACTGTCCTTCTCCGCCATGGAAGGGTGGGAGGAGTTGAGCGGCTTCCTGATGGACGGACCGCTTCCCATCGACACCAGCGTGATTGACGAGGCCCTGGGGCGAGTCACGGACTTCGTCACGAGCGGGACCTTCATCGGTGGGGCACTGAGCGGGATCAGCGCCGCGACTGGGTTCGTCGCCGGCACGGTGCTCATGGTGGTGATCCTGTTCTTCTTCCTGAAGGACGGCCCCAAGCTCTGGAACTTCACGCTGCGCTGGTTCGAGGGCGAGACCCGGGCCAAGCTGGCGGAATCCGGCGACCGGGCGGTCCAGACCCTCGGAGGATACGTCCGCGGTACTGCCCTCATTGCAGCCGTGGATGCGATCTTGATCGGCATCGGCCTCGTGATCCTCCAGGTGCCGTTGGCGCTGCCCCTGGCTGTGATCGTGTTCCTGGGAGGATTCGTTCCGATCGTCGGAGCCACCGTGGCGGGGATCCTGGCGGCCCTGGTGGCGCTGGTCACCAACGGGCTGGTGACGGCCCTGATCGCCGTCGGCATCGTCATCCTCGTCAACCAGTTGGAAGGCGATCTGCTCCAACCGGTGGTGATGGGGCGAACGCTCAGCCTCCATGCGCTGGTGGTGCTGCTGGCCCTCTCCGTCGGCACCATCGTGGGAGGCATCGTCGGAGCTGTCCTCGCGGTGCCGTTGACGGCGGTGGCCTGGGCGGTGACCCAGGTCTGGTCGGACCGGTACCAGACAGGTGATGACCCCGTGCTCGGAGAGGACCCCATGTCTCCGAAGCACCGTGTGGAGGCCAAGGCCTCCATGGCGGAGCGCTGGAAGTACCACCGGATGCGCTACCAGAGTCGTCTCAGTGGCAAGCGCGTCCCCACAGGGCCACCCAACGCCGCCGAGGAGGGGCACGAGACCGATCCTCGGCGCTCCGTCGAGTGACTCCCGTGGCCTGCCCGTCTGCGCGCCGGCAGAGGCGCTAGCGTGGGTGCACAAGGAGGTCAGCCAATGGACGTCACCCACATGACCACGGCGGGAAATGCCGATCCCGCCGGACCGCCCAACCACGAGAACAACGTGTGGATCGTCGGCGACGACTCCGAGGTGATCGTCATCGACCCCGCGCACGACGCGGCCGCCGTGGCCGACGCGGTCGGGGATCGACGCGTGCGGGCGGTGCTGCTGACCCACGGCCACTGGGACCATGTGCGCGCGGCCCCGGAGTTTGCACGGATGGTGGACGCGCCGCTGCACCTGGCATCCGCCGATGCGTTCCTGTGGGAGCAGAGCCACGGCGAGCTGGAGTTCGAGCCCCTGGCGGACGGCGAGGAGTTCACAGTGGCCGGCCGGCAGGTCCACGCCCTGGCCACCCCCGGCCACACGCCCGGTTCCACGTCGCTGTGGGTGCCGTCGCTGAACCAGGTCTTTTCCGGCGACACCCTGTTCGAGGGTGGCCCCGGCGCCACCCGCTGGTCCTACTCAAGTTTCGGGACGATCATCGTTTCCATCACCTCGCGCCTGTTCCCGCTGGGTGACGACGCAGTGGTCAACACCGGACATGGCCCTTCCACGTCCATCGGCGCAGAGCGGCCGCACCTGCAGGAGTGGATTGACCGGGGCTGGTGATGGACGCTCAGCGGGCGGCGGAACTACTTGAGGCCCTCTCGACGGCGGGAGTGACGGCCCGGCCGGTGGCCGTGCTGGACCTGGATGCAGTGGAGGCCAACCTCGCAGCCCTGCGGCGACGGGCCGCGGGCAAACCGATCCGGGTGGCGTCGAAGTCCTTGCGGGTGCGACGGCTGCTGGAACGTGCCCTGGCGGCTGACGGGTTCGTCGGCACCATGGCCTACACCCTCCCGGAAGCCCTCTGGTTGGCCGAGCACGGCCTGGACAACATCGTGGTGGCCTATCCCACCGCGGATGCCGCCGCATTGCGTCGGCTGCGCACCGACGAGCGCGCACGGGCTGCGATCACGCTGATGGTGGACAGCGTCGAGCACCTCGAACTGGTCGAGGCGCTCGCGCCCGACGGGGGCCGGGTGCGCGTGGCGGTGGAACTGGATGCCGGCTGGCGGCCCAACCGGCTCGTCTCGATCGGGGCGCTGCGCTCGCCGCAGTACCGGCCCGACCAGGTGGCCGCCCTCGCCCGGCGCGTCGTGCAGCATCGGGCCTTCCACCTGGTGGGGATGATGGCGTACGAGGGCCAGATCGCCGGCGTGGGCGATGCCGGCCGCTCCCCCTACCGACGCGTGGTGCGGCTGATGAAGCAGCGCTCGGCCACCGAACTGGCCGGGCGTCGTGCTGAAGCCGTGGCCCGGGTCCGGGAGGTCACCGACCTGGAGTTCGTCAACGGCGGCGGCACGGGCTCTTTCGAGACCACGGCCAGGGAGGACTGCGTCACGGAGCTGGCCGCCGGTTCCGGGATCGTGGCCCCGGGCCTGTTCGACCACTTTCACGGCTTCAGGCCCCGGCCGGCGCTACACGTCGGCTTCGATGTGGTGCGCCGCCCCGGGCCGGACGTGGCCACCGTGCTGGGCGGCGGGTGGGTGGCCTCCGGCGCACCCGGGACGGATCGGTTGCCGACGATCGCCTGGCCCCGGGGATTGCGCTACGTGGGCACGGAGGGAGCCGGAGAAGTCCAGACCCCGCTGGCGGGTCCCGGAGCCCGTGCCCTCCGGATCGGCGACGTCGTCTGGCTCCGGCACGCCAAGGCGGGCGAGCCAGCGGAACACGTCAACGACTACGTCGTGGTGCGCCAGCAGGGAAACGGACTATCCGTAGTGGATAATTGGGTCACGTATCGGGGCGAGGGGAAGGCCTTCCTGTGACACAACTGTCCAACTGGGCGCGCTCGGTCAGCTTCACGCCCGGGCATGTGGCGAGCCCGGGTACCGTGGACGAGCTGTGCACGCTGTTGCGAGAGACCTCCGCCCGCGGAGGCACCATGCGCGTCATGGGTGCGGGCCATTCGTTCACACCGCTGGTGGCCACCGACGACATCCTGGTACGCCTTGACCGGCTGAGCGGCCTGGTGCGGGTGGAGGACAATGACGCCACCCTGTGGGGCGGTACGCCCCTGCACCGGGTGGCCGGGTTGCTGGCCCCGTGGGGCCTGGCGCTGCCCAACATGGGAGACATCGACCGCCAGAGCATCGCGGGCGCGCTGTCCACTGGCACCCACGGAACCGGCCTGGCCTTCCCCGGCTACGCCGGGATGGTCACCCGCCTGCGCCTCGCGTTGCCCGACGGCTCTTTGGTGGACTGCTCCCGGGAGAAGGATTCCGACCTGTTCGACGCCGCTCGGGTAGGGCTGGGCGCCTTCGGGGTGGTGGTGGCAGTCACCGTGCGCTGCGTGCCGACGTTTGCCCTCGTCAGCGTGGAAACCACCGAACCGCTGGCGGGCATCCTGGACACCTTTCTGGAGCGCTCCCGCCGCGCCGACCACCTCGAGTTCTTCTGGTTCCCCGGCACGCCGCGAGTCACCGTCAAGCAGCTGGATCGGATGCCAGCCGACTCCGAACTGAGCCCCTTGAGCACCACCCAGACGCTGGTGGGTCGCGAACTGCTGGGCAATTGGGCCTTCGGTGCCATGACTGGTCTGGCCCGCTGGTCCGCACCGATGGCCGGGCCGACACGTGCCGTCGCCTCACGGCTGATGGCTGGCCCTGCCCACTCGGACCTGTCCCACAAGGTGTTCGTCACACCACGGCGGGTCAGGTTCCGCGAGGCGGAGTACGCGGTACCGCTGGACGCGTTCCCGGAAGTCCTGCAGCAGGTGGGCGATGCGGTGATCCGCTCCGGACACCCAGTGACATTCCCGTTCGAGGTCCGCACCACCGCCGCCGACGATGCCTGGCTGTCGCAGTCCGGCGGCCGCGCGTCGGTGCACATCGCCGTGCACCGCCAGCACAGGGAACCGTTCGACGAGACCCTGGCCGTCGCCGAGCCCATCCTCCGCGCCCACGGCGGCCGCCCCCACTGGGGCAAGGAGCACACCCTCACCGCACCCGACGTCACCGCCCTCTACCCGCGGGCCGACGACGCCCGCGCCGTCCGCCGCCGGGTGGATCCTGACGGCGTTCTGCTGAACCCGCATGTGCGGGCGCTGCTCGGCGAACGTGTCTCCGGCCCCGACGAAGGCTAGGTGGCGGGCTGCGCAGGACCGCCGAAGCCCTCCCAACGAAAGACCGATCGACTGAGATCGGACGCCTGGTGCACGTGAGCCTTCTGGATGGCGGCGATGACTTCTTCCACTATCTCTTCGGCATCGTCCATGCCGATGGCACCGAGCAGACGGCTCAAGATAGCAAGACGGCGTTCCGGTCGACCCAGCTCGGGGAGAAGGCGCGTGCTGACCCAGACACCCGACAGGGCTGCGATTGCGAAACCCGCAGCCTCCGAGGAGGTCATCCTCAGGTCGTAGGCTCGGCCTCGCACAGCGCCGTCGAAGTGTGCTGTCATGCGCCGGGACCATTCGTTCATTGCTTCCTGGAGGATGGCCCTGGGTGCTGAGACATCGGCGAAGAGCGCAAATGGTGCCGCGGTGAGGGGGTCTGAGACCAGCGCAGAGCCGAGGTTGGTCAAGAAGGCGACACACGTCCGGGCGTCGCCGGCGGGGAACACTACAGTGGCTTGGTCGTCAACGAGTTCGAACACTCCCAGAAGACGCTCGACAAGGGCGGCAACGATCGATTCCTTGGTCGGGAACTGGTAGGTGAGTGCGCCCTTGGTCAAGCCGAGACGCCCGGCAATCGCCGACAGGGAGGTCCCCGCGTAGCCATTCGCGAGCAGTTCGAGTGAGGCGGCCTCCAGGATCGAGTTCCTGGTCCCTCCAGCCGTTTGCACGTTCATCCGCACAAACTATATGTCGCCGCGCGTATTGTCGCCCCACCCAGACACGATGAAAAGGCTTGTGGGGGGCGGCATAGCGTGCGCCGCCCCCCACAATCTCAACCTCAGGCGGCGGGGGGTAAAACCTCCCGAGGTGGTCTCTCATCCACATCACGCGTGGGCGCGATGTGCCTTCCTGCAAGACCCAGCGCGCCGCCTGTTGCCACAAGCAGACCGACGGCGCCAACAGCCACGCCTGCGGGATCCGCCCCGGAACTTGGAAGGCCCGGGGACACTGATGCCCCACATGGTGACGACACGCTCCTAGACGTCGGTCTTGGAAACGAGACTAGCGTCTAGACAGGGGGTTGCCAATTCCTCCCTTGAACGGTTTCCGCGGTCTCCCGGGACCGCTCGGCCCAGTCTCACTATGATGAGGGCGTCTCGAGGAGGACGGATGAAGGTACTCATCACCGGGGGGGCCGGCTACATCGGAAGCACAGTGGCTTCGGCCTGCGAGGACGCCGGCCATACGGTGGTGGTTGTCGACGACTTCTCGACGGGCCGCCGCGAATTCGTCGGTGGTCGCCTCTGCTACGAGGGCGACATCGCGGATGCCCGGGTGCTGGACGACATCTTCACCGATCACGAGATCGACGCCGTGGTGCACTGTGCTGCCCGGATCGTGGTGCCCGAGTCGGTGGCCGACCCCATCGGCTACTACGAGAACAACGTGGCCAAGACCCTGGAGCTTCTCAAAGCGATGGAACGCAACGGGATCGGGCGATTCCTCTTCAGCTCCTCTGCCAGCATCTACGCCGCCGACGAGAACTTCGTGGTCACCGAGGACTCCCCACTGGAGCCCGGCTCACCCTATGCGCGCACCAAGTTCATGGTGGAGTTGATCCTGGAGGACTTCACCAAGGCCAGCGACATCTCCGTGCTGTCGTTGCGCTATTTCAACCCCATCGGCACCGACCCGAAACTGCGATCCGGCCAACAGTTGGAGCAGCCGTCGCACGTGCTGGCCAAGCTGCTGGAGGCGTGGGTCAACAAGGACACCTTCACCGTCACAGGTGTCGACTGGCCCACCCGGGACGGCTCCGGAATTCGCGACTTCATCCACATCTGGGACTTGGCGCAGGCTCACGTCGCGGCCTTGGAGGGATTCGACAAGGCCACCCAGGCCAGCCCGTACCAGGTGTTCAACATCGGCACCGGCAACGGGGTGACGGTCAAGGAGCTGGCAGCTTCGTTCGAGCAGATCAGCGGTGAACCGTTGAAGATCGTCGAGGGTCCCCCACGTCCCGGCGACGTGGCAGGCGTCTACACCGTCAGCACCAAGGCACGCGACGTGCTCGGCTGGGAAGCCCAGCTCAGCGAGACCGACGCCGTGCGCGATGCCATCGCCTGGCTTCCGGTGCGCCGGGAGATGTTGGGCTACTGACCCGAAGCCGGCGACGCACAAGCGACATTGACGCTTTCTGGACAATATCCAGAATAGGGGATAGTCTGGTCACCATGAGCAACGAGCAGAGTGCCGCAACCCTCCGGGGGGCTGGCCTGCGCGTGACCGCACCGCGGATCGCGACGCTCGAAGCCGTGACCGGACACCCCCACTCGCACGCCGACACCATCTGGGAGAAGGTGCGCACCAAGCTGGGCGCGGTCTCCCGTCAGGCTGTCTACGACGTGCTCAAGGCGCTCACGGAAGCCGGTCTGGTCCGACGGGTACACCTGGACGGTCGCGGTTTCCACTACGAGGTGCAAACGGGTGACAACCACCACCACCTCATCTGCACGTCCTGCGGCCGTTTCATGGATATCCCCTGCTCCAAGGGGGATGCGCCCTGCATGACCCCGGAGCAGACGCACGGGTTCACCGTCGAGATCGCCGAAGTGCTCTACAAGGGCCTGTGCAGCGACTGCCGCACCACCACGAATACGAACTGAACGACCGAAAACGAGGAGTCACATGGTCAACTTTGATCCTACGATCACGCCCACCACCGAGACCGGCGAACCGCGCCAGTCCGACGCGCACTCGCTGAGCATCGGCAACAACGGCCCGCTGCTGCTGCACGACGTCAACCTGGTGCAGAAACTGGCCCGCTTCGACCGCGAGCGTGTCCCGGAGCGCAGCCCCCACGCCAAGGGCTCCGGCGCCTTCGGCGAGTTCGTCGTGACCCACGACGTCTCCCAGTACACCAAGGCCAAGTTCCTGCAGCCCGGCGCCAAGTCGCGCATGCTGGCCCGGTTCTCCACCGTCGCCGGTGAGCTCGGCTCCCCCGACACCTGGCGCGACGTGCGCGGCTTCGCCCTGAAGTTCTACACCGAAGAGGGCAACTTCGACATGGTGGGCAACAACACCCCCGTGTTCTTCGTGCGCGACCCCATGAAGTTCCCGCACTTCATCCGCTCGCAGAAGCGCATGCCGGACTCCGGCCTGCGCG
>CAZPSO010000120.1:0-7979 GCA_964588895.1 uncultured Tessaracoccus sp. | reverse complement strand
TGGGCTGCCACGCCCTCGCCCTCACGGATCAGCCCGAGCAGGATGTGCTCCGTGCCGATGTAGTTGTGGTTCATCTGGAGGGCTTCACGCAGGGACAGTTCAAGCACACGCTTGGCGCGTGGCGTGAACGGGATGTGTCCCGTGGGCACCTGCTGGCCCTGGCCGATGATTTCTTCCACCTGGTCGCGGACGGCCTCCAGCGAGATGCCCAGGGACTCCAACGCCTTGGCAGCGACACCCTCACCCTCGTGGATCAGACCCAAAAGGATGTGCTCGGTGCCGATGTAGTTATGGTTCAGCAGCTTGGCCTCGTCTTGGGCCAGCACGATCACGCGTCGAGCGCGATCCGTAAACCGTTCGAACATATAGTCATTCCCTCCCGCCAAGCTGCCTCTGGTGGACGCAACTTCGCTTACCCAAGCTTAACCAACGTTGGCCGCTGGCCAAGTGTTCCAGCGTTCACCCTTCGCGAAACCGGGCGGACATGGTGCGGGGCCGGCCCACCCAGTATGGTGGCCGGCCCCGAAATCTCGGTCTCAGTGGGCTGCTTCGTAGGCGTCGATGACCTCTTGCGAGACCCGGCCCCGCTCGGAGACCTTCATGCCACGGGAGCGCGCCCATTCGCGCACCAACGCGGACTTGCCGGTGGAAGATCCCTGCGTCGAGGTCTTGCGGTTGCGCGAGGGCCTCACCTTTCGCGCGGCCTCGCTGTATGGGGCAAGGGCGTCGTAGAGCTTGTCGATGTTTGCCTGGCTGAGGTCGATCTCGTATTGATCGCCCTCAAGACTGAAAGAAACGGTGCGATCCGCCTTGCTGCCATCCAGGTCATCAATCAGCAAGACCTGCACCTGTCGAGCCATGAATATGACCTCCTCGTAGAGAATATGGAGGTGCACCACGCATTGAGGGATGCATCCGATTGTTATCCTACGCACAGACCAAATGAAATACCAGCCGAGGATGTTAATAGATGACCCCCACGATCCACTTCAGCGTGGGTGGCCTCCCCCTCCCAGGAGCCAACCACATCTCCCTCGGCCCACGCCATCCCAGCGAATCAGGCATGTTGGGGCTCAATCTGGATTTCTTCCAGGGAACCGTTCGGCGCGCGGAGGTGCAGCCTGGCTATTTGCATCGTGGAGCCGAGAAACTCTTCGAAGTCCGGGATTACCGATCGGCCATCATGCTGGCCGATCGTCATGATTGGCTGAGCAGTTTCTCCGGTGAACTGGTGGTCACAAGGGTCGTTGAGGAGGCCATGGGGTTGTTGCCCCCGCCCCGCGCCATCTGGTTGCGCACCCTGCTGGCCGAGTATGCACGGATCCACTCCCACCTTTCATACCTGTCGTACGTGCACCCGGGGGTGTGGCCGTGGGTGGAGGAATTGCGCTCGGGCCTGCTGGCCTGGTCGGGCAACCGGGTCCATCCCATGCTCAACCGGGTGGGAGGACTCGCCAGCGACGCCCCCGATGGCTGGCTGGCACACCAGATGACCGTGATGGACTCCCTGGCTCGTTGCGCCGACGACGTGGCGATGAGCCTGGGGACCCGATTCCAGGGCCTCGCCGTGGCCGATCGAGACACTTGCCTGCGCTATTCGCTGTCCGGCCCCGTAGCCCGCGCCTGCGGTCTCGACCTCGATCGCCGCCCCGCGCATTCCGCGGCCTACGCCGAGGTCTTCGTACCCACTCCCCTGCAGAGCTCCGGCGACGCGCACGCCCGGTTCACGGTGCTCACCGACGAAGTCCGCACCAGTGCCGCCATGGTGCGCCAGTTGGCCAAATCAGCACCCGCGGGGCCCATTTCGGTGAAACTCTCACGTCGCCTCAAAGTGCCCGAGGGAGAGCACGTATCCGACATTGAGGCACCCTGGGGGATCGCGGGGTCGTTACTCGTATCGCGCGGTGGCCAGACACCTTGGCGCCTGGCATTGCGGACCCCCACATTCGCCAACGTCAACGCATTGGAGCACCTATTGGTGGGCGCGCAGCACCATGAAATTCCCCACATCATCGCATCGGTTGGATTCGCGACCGGCGACCTGGACAAATGACGCAAAGCACCCCCCAGGACTGCATGTCCCGTTGCCACTAGGCTGTCATTGACATTGCCGGGGACGGCGGCCACATGCGTGGGAGACAACATGCACCGAAGAATCGTCCTGATCTCGCTGGGCGGCACAATAACCATGACGCCGCCGGTCCGGGGCGTGGGAATCACACCCACCCTGGATGCCGAGCACCTGGCCCGCGCAGTTCCCGGAATCGAGCAATTGGCGGATCTTGAAGTCATCACCGCCTTCCGGTTGCCCAGCGCCTCCCTGACCCTGGAACACCTCCAGGAAGTGGCCCTCCTGACCACCGAGCACCTGTCCTCGGGCGCCGAGGGGGTCGTGGTGGTCCAGGGCACCGACACCATCGAGGAGACGGCGTTCGCCCTGGACCTGCTGGTGGAGCACCCACGTCCAGTCGTGGTGACGGGCGCCCTGCGGGGCGCCTGCGCCGTCGGAGCCGACGGCCCGGCCAATATCCTCGCCGCAGTCACCGCGGCCGCCAGCACCGCCACCGCTGGGCTGGGCTGCCTGGTGGTGCTGAACGACGAAATCCATGCCGCCAGGTTCGTGACCAAGGCCCATACGACGGCACCGTCGGCCTTCCGCTCTCCTCTGACGGGCCCCATCGGCCACGTCGCCGAGGGTTCAGCCCTGGTCCACACCCGTGTCCTGCCCAGCCCGGTCCTGCGCATCACCCAGCCCGAGGCGGACGCATCCGTGGCGCTGATCCGGATGGGACTGGGTGACGACGGGCGACTGCTGCGGGCGCTGCCCGAACTGGGTTACCGAGGGGTGGTCATCGAAGGAATGGGAGCCGGCCACGTCCCAGCAGAGGTGCCACCCGTGATTGGCGACCTCGCCAGCGCAATGCCGGTGGTCCTCGCGGCACGGGTGGAGTCCGGGCCTGCTGTGACGGGCACCTACGGCTTCCCGGGATCGGAGATGGACGTGCTGGGCCGGGGGGCCATCTCTGCGGAGGGGCTGAGCGGGATCAAGGCCCGGCTACTGCTGATGCTCTTGTTGCGCAGCGAACACGCCCTCGACATCCAGGCCGCGTTCGCCCGGTTCGCCCGATCCGGCTAGCGAAGCTAGGGGGGAAACAGGCTGAGCCTGGCCTCGGGGGGCCAGGCTCAGGTGCGCGACGGCAGTTCAGGCGAGCTTGCGCTCCACCAGTGCGGTGTCGAGTTGCAGCGTTGAGAGGTCCACCATGGTGGGGTGTTCGTCGTCGCCCCAGATGTCCTCGACGCTCGGCTGCAGGGCCGCCATCCCGTGGCGTGGCAGCTGCACGAGGGAGTCCTCGGAGTCCTTCTGGGCCAGACGGGCTTCGAGCTCCTCCACGCGCCCGGTCAGGGCCTCGATGCGAGCCTGGCGTTCGGCCACCTCGCCGCGCAGCCATGCGGAGTTGCCACGCATGGTGGATAGCTCGCTCTTGGCGGAGCTCAGCTGGCGACGGAGGGTACCGATCTGTTCGGTGAGATTGGCGGAGCGCTCGGTGAAGCGGTCGATCAGCGCCACGGAATCGGCGTGGTACTGGCCGATCAGGTCACGGCGCTGCTCCACGTGGCGGGCCAGCTCATCCCGGTGCATTCGACGCTCGTCCCGCAGCTGGCGATACGTCACATACGTGGCCGCTACTCCCATCACGAGGGCGACGAGGACACCGGCACGGATGATCCACTCACCGCCGAACAGGGACGCGATCGAAACTGTGGCGCCGACGGCAAGAATGCCCAGGGCGATGGAACGTTCGGTCTGCTTACGGGTGTGTCGGCCAGCCATGGGCCCATCATAGGCGCCCTCTTCTCCAGCCTTTCCCGCGACACACGGGGCATACGGGGAGATTCCGGCGCCCGGGAACAGGTATCAGGCAGGATCTGCCGTCGGCTCACCGGATCCCTGCGCATCGGCGTGACCGTCGTCGTCGTCCACCTTGACGATGCACGCCCGCTCCAGTGCCAGACCGGCGAGTGTCAGCAACAAGGCTCCCAGCACGGTCGCACCACCCGTGAGCACCCGCTCCGTAGGTAGTCGTGCGGGCAGGGCCGTGATGAAGCGTCCGACATAGACGGTGTGGCCACCGGCCAGCACTGCGCCGGTCATCACCATCGACTTCGCCACCACCAGGGCGCGCAATCCCTCGATTCCGGAGACCTCGCCCTCCTCGATGCGTTTCGGCAGGGATCTGGCATAGATCCATCCGCCACCGGCCATCACCGCGAGGACGGCGGGAACAGACCAGGGCACGACAGGGACCACGGCATCGGCAAGGTCTATGCCGGCGACGATGAAGTAGCCGATGAGAGCACCGGCCAGCGCAGCGACGATGGTCTGCCGCGCGGTGGTGACCCCGAGCTTCGGGCGGCTCCGGTTCAAAATCTGGTGGTGGCCTGGATGACGATGTCATCGCGGCGCACGATGCCAGCCGCGTCGACTTCCTCCACGAGGTCAGCGATGCGACCGTGGCCGGCGATTTCGCCCTCGGGGTCGATGTCCAGCCACGGCACCAGGACGAAGCCCCGTTCGTGGGCGCGTGGGTGCGGCAGCTCGATGTCGTCCTCGCTGATGCGCTTGCCCACCATGACGATGTCGATGTCCAGCGTCCGCGGCCCAGCCAGCACCTCTCGGGTCCGTCCAAAACTGTCCTCGATGGCGCGCGCCCGGTCCAGGATGGTGAGCGGCTCGAGAGTGGACTCGGCCACCACCACCAGGTTCAGGAAATCTGCCTGGTCGGGGATGCCGTCACCGAAGGGAGTGGTTTGGTACACCGGCGAGACGTCCACCAGGATCAGGTCGGGAGTTTCGGCCAGCAGTTCGACCGCTTCGGCGAGGATCTGCCCCGAGTCACCCATGTTGGATCCCAGGCTGAGAACCACCTTCGAGATGGGACGCAGATTGCCGAGCGTGTCGACGTCTATGTCAAAGGGTCCGTTGGACATTTCTACTCCTGGTAATCGTGACTGACAGGTCGGTGACGGACTGCGCAACGGGTGCATGCGGCTTGTGGACGGTCACGGTAACAACCTGCACCCTAGTGTGGCTGAGTACCTGTTGAACAATTCGTCCTGCCACTGTCTCGATGAGATTGCACGGTTCGCCCGTCACCACCTCCTCCACCATCCGTGCGACCTCCGCGTAGTTCACGGTCTCCCCCAGGTCATCGGACCCGGTGGGCAGATCCAGACCCATCTCGACATCGACGATGAATGTCTGGCCCTGGCGTCGCTCCTCCGGGTACACCCCGTGGAAGCCGGTGGCGCTCAGACCGGTCAACTTGATGGTGTCGATCGCGGTCCACCCCCTTCGTCCTTGCGCTGGCTCGACTCTACCGCACGGCCCCGTGGTGGAGGGGGCCAGGCGGATGCCGTCAGGCGGGACGGATCCGGGTGCCCACCGCAGCCGCATCCACCTGCATGGCGATCTCGTGGGTCCTGACCGCCCAGACCCCGTGGGCCGCGCACCACGCGGTGAGCGCGGCGGTGGCCGCGTCGCGGCCGGCGGCTGGCCGTCCATTCAGGGCCTCTCCGAGGAACCCCTTTCGGGAGGCCCCCACGAGCAGCCGGTGGCCGAGGGCCTGGAAGCGGTCAAGATGCCGCAGCAGCACCCAGTTCTGGTCGAAGGTCTTCGAGAACCCGATGCCGGGATCCAGGATGATTCGATCCGGATCAATGCCGGCGTCCACAGCTGCGTCGCGTTGCGCGAGCAGTTCGTCGATCACGTCGGTGACCACGTCGTCGTAACGGGTCTCGTCCTGCATCGTGACGGAGTGCGCCCTCCAGTGCATGATCACCACTTCAGCGCGGGAGGCTGCCACCGCCTCGAACATCAGGGGGTCGGCCTTGCCGCCGGAGACGTCGTTGACGATGGCGGCGCCCGCCCTGACGGCCTCCTCGGCCACGGCCGCACGCATGGTGTCGACGGAGACACGCACGCCGCGGGCGGCCAGGGCGGCAACGACGGGAACCACCCGGGCCGCCTCCTCGGACGCGTCCACGCGCTGCGCGCCCGGCCTCGTGGACTCGCCTCCGACGTCGATGATCCCGGCGCCCTGGTCCAGGAGTCCGACGGCATGCGCGACGGCTGCCTCGACGGTGGGCCAGCGCCCGCCGTCGGAGAATGAGTCCGGGGTCACGTTGACGATCCCCATCACCAGGGTCATGTCAGCGTCCCAGGATCAGGCTCATCGCCTCCGCGCGCGTGGCAGCCTTCCGCATTGCGCCGCGCACCGCGCTGGTGACTGTCTTGGAGCCGTGCTTGCGGACGCCGCGCATGGTCATGCACAGGTGTTCGGCCTGCACCACAACGATCACGCCCCTCGCGTCCAGCCACTCCACCATCGAGTCGGCGATCTGGCTGGTCATGCGTTCCTGGATCTGGGGGCGGCGTGCGTAGAGGTCCACCAGTCGCGCCATCTTCGACAGACCGGTGACCCGGCCATCGACGGACGGGATGTACCCGACGTGGGCCACCCCGACGAACGGGAGCAGGTGGTGCTCGCACAGGCTGTTGACCTCGATGTCCTTGACCAGCACCAGTTCGTCGTGCGCCACGTCGAAGGTGGTGGCGAGGACCTCGGCCGGGTCCTGCTGGAGCCCCCCGCACAGTTCACCGACGGCGCGGGCGACGCGCACCGGCGTCTCCTGCAACCCATCCCGGTCGGGATCCTCCCCGATGGCCAGCAGGATCTCCCTGACTGCTGCCGCGATCCGCGGCTCGTCCACGGCCATGCTAGGCCCCGGGCTCTCGCGGCCACGGCGGCGGCTCCCAAGTGTCCGGACCGCCCGTGGGCGGCAGACCTTCGCCGTGGTCACCGGCCGGCTGGTTCGGCGGCTGGGGCGTCGGCCGTCCCACCTGGGGAGGGCCGTCCGGGGCCGGAGGCACCTCCACGGGCGGAACAGTGGAGGGGATGCGGGCGTCGGATCCCGTCCACGCCGGCCGCTTCTCCCAGCGACGCAGCGGTTTGAAGACCTCCGCCACCTCGGCCTTGTTCAGGGTCTCCCTCGCGAACAGCTGCCGAACCAGTTCGTCGAGGACGTCGCGGTTCTCCTTCAGGACGTCGAAGGCTTCCTGGTGGGCGGTATGGATCAGGGCAGCCACCTCCTCGTCGACGATCGCTGCGCTCTGCTGCGAATACTCCACGCTGGAGTCCGTGCCACGCATGCCGGCGAACGGTTCACTGTCGCCGCCGCCGAGCTGGACGGCCCCGATGCGCTCGCTCATGCCGTACTGGGTCACCATGGCTCGCGCCACCTTCGTGGCCTTCTCGATGTCGTTCTGGGCACCGGTGGTGGGATCGTGGAAGATCAGCTCCTCGGCGGCCCGGCCGCCCAGCATGTAGGCCATCTGGTCCAGCAGTTCGCCACGGGTGCGGGAGTACTTGTCATCGTCGGGCATCACCATGGTGTAGCCCAGCGCCCGGCCGCGCGGCAGGATGGTGACCTTCTGGACCGGGTCGGTGCCCGGCATCGCCGCAGCCACCAGCGCATGGCCACCCTCGTGGTAGGCGGTGATGAGGCGCTCGCGATCGTTCATCAGGCGGGTGCGCTTCTGCGGACCGGCGATCACCCGGTCGATGGCCTCATCCAGCTGGGGCTGGTCGATGACTTCCAGGTTGAGCCTGGCGGCCAACAGGGCGGCCTCGTTGAGGACGTTGGCCAGGTCCGCACCCGAGAAGCCCGGTGTCCGGGCTGCCACCGAGGCCAGGTCCACCTTGGCCGACAACGGCTTGCCCTGGGCATGGACCTGCAGGATATGGGTCCGGCCCGCGCGGTCGGGAGCCTCGACGGAGATCTGCCGGTCGAATCGCCCGGGCCTCAACAACGCCGGGTCCAGCACGTCAGGGCGGTTGGTGGCCGCGATCAGGATGACCCCGCCGTGGACGTCGAAACCGTCCATCTCCACGAGCAGCTGGTTGAGGGTCTGTTCCCGT